>JBLIEH010000011.1:0-18251 GCA_047632875.1 Psychromonas sp.
TTATCTAACTTTACTTTCAGCTTGTTATAGTTCACTCTTAAATCACTTGTCTTAAAGGGTTTGTTCATGAGATTCTATTGTTCAATATTGTTCGTTTTACCCGTTTTATTTACATTAACAGCTTGCCAAAGCCTCCCCAATACTGAGCAGGATTTTTCAAAGCAAAATAATGTCATTAATCAACTTCCTCTTTCTACGGCTGTACAAATAGACTATCAAGATGAAGTTAAATTATTAAAAATAAACCAATTGCTTGTTGAACAAAAAGATCTGGAGGATAGAGAGCGCGCTGTATTATTTTACGAACGTGGGGTTATTTATGATCGTATGGGATTGACGGCACATAGTCGTTATGATTTTACCCAAGCATTGAATGTTGATCCGACCTTTGCTGATGCTTACAATTTTTTAGGGCTTTATCTATTATTATCCCAATCCTATGATGAAGCCTTTGATGCTTTTGATTCAGCATTAGAGTTATCCGATGATATGCAGTACAGTTATTTACACCGAGCTGTCGGGCTGTATCAGGTCGGGCGTTATCAATTAGCCATGAATGATATTGAAAGGTTCTATGCGCTTGATCAAAATGATCCCTATAGAGTGTTATGGCGTTTTATTATTAACAGTAAAATCGATCAGCCAAAAGCTTTACGGGCACTTAAGGCACCCACTCAGCTCAGCGAGGATCATCGTTTCGCTTGGGCTATCGTTGATGTAATAGCGGGCAGGACAACAGAAAGTGATTTTTTGGAAAGCCTCTCCTACGGTGTTAGAACAAATAAAGAACTTGCCCAACGTTTATGTGAGGCCTATTTTTATCTTGCTCATTGGCATAAATTGTCAGGTAATTTAGAGAAAGCGATTTATTACTTTAAATTAAGCACCGCGACAAATATTCATGAGTTTATTGAATATAAATATGCATTGATAGAGTTAGCTGCTATTCAAAGGAAGTTACAGAGAGGGCAAGATAGGAAGTAACCCGCTTTGCTGATATTTTGAAGTGATTTTTTTATAAAAAAAGGTAACGTTAAGTTTAATGCCTGTCAGTTAAGAGCTGATGAGCATTTTTTACCTTTTTTCTCTGGGTATCTTTTGGGTCTTGCTTTAACTATTCTTGGGTAAGCTCTTTCCCGCCGCTCTGGTAATACAAAGGCTTCCGCCATATCAATCAATCCATTAATTACCTGAGGTATTTTTCCCGGAGATACAAACGGTAACATCGCTAACTCGCCAATTATATAAGCAGAGGGGCGGTTAAAACTTAGCTGATAGGGCATCACTCCTTTTAAACTATGTGCCATCCTGGCCATTTGGAAACGAATTAAATTATACGAGAGTAAAGCACCCCATAATTCTTGTTTTACCATTTCCGGTTTTTTACTTCTTAATGTTAGTTGGTTTTTAAGCATATACTGTTTCATTTCTCTAACCCCTAACTCGATTTCCCAACGATGAGCATATAAATCAGCAATATTTTCAACAGGATATCGTAGTGGGTCTGTCATTTAGGTGAGAATGGAGTACGACTTTCCTTTAATGATGCGTTTCACTAAACGAGCTTCTATCGTATCAGGTAAATCAGCCCATTTTTTCCTCGCTTGTGGTGTTGTTTTTAAACGTATTATTTGGTCTCGCCCACTGAATTTTCTAACTGTTTCAAATTGTGTTCCTTTTTTGAAAGGAATCAGCCAATGACGCTCTGTACCTGCATTCTTCCATTCATTTAATAGCCCGAGAGAATAAAAGCCTTTGTCAAATAAGGTTAATGAATTGTCTGGTGTGGAAGGGATTAAATCAGCAGCCAAATTCATCTCATTAGTAGCGACTTTATCAAATGAGGAAGCCGTTAATAGATGACTACTTAACTCCATTTGACATACCATTCGAATTTGTGGGTAAGCAGATTCGCGCTTGTCGTTATGCAACTTCCCAAAAGCGGTTTCATTTTCTTTGGTATCAGGTGTGCGCCAAACAACGCCATCGACACCGAGCAGTTTCAAACCACAAAAAGTAGGAGAAGGTGTTTTTTCATGCCATAGCTGTTGAGTTTGATTAAAAATATGTTTAACAACCTCTGCCCCTAATCTTTGCCTTGCTTGAACAACGGCACTGGGTGCAACAAATGGTCTTTTTCCCGGCAGCATAATGTCAAGCTGATTAACGATATCACTCATCGGTAAGTGCCTAAAAATAGACATGCCAATAATGCTGCCAGACCATCATTTCCAGGGGTAATCTACGCTTCCTAAGGGTAACGACGCCTGATTCTTTAAGGCAAGTATCAATTAAATCAGGGGACAGTACTTCTGATAATGAATGAAAGTTTTCAGGGCAGAAAGTAGAAAGAGAGTGGAAATCATAATCTAAAGGCATAAAAAAATCCGATGTTAAGTGAACATCGGATTTTGAGATCATTCAGCTAAAAATCAATCGATTTTTCTTAAATGATCGGCATTAAACGTTAAGTTACCTTTTTTATTTAGATTATTTTAGTTATATCAAATATATTAAAGATGTGATCTTGTATTGCGTAGGAAAAATTAACACTAGCAAGGCATGAGTTGCAGGAAGTAGTTATTCTACTTTCAAGGCTCATAACTCAGATAGGGTTGATTTTAACCAGCAAGGCTGATCACTTATTTGATACGTTTGGTATTAATCTCTAAAGATTATCTAAGTAGCGTTCAGCATCTAATGCTGCCATGCAACCCGTGCCAGCTGAAGTGATTGCCTGGCGATATATATGGTCGCTGACATCACCTGCCGCAAATACGCCTTTAATACTTGTTTGTGTTGCGTTTCCATCGTTGCCAGAGTGCACTTTTAGATAACCATGATTCATCTCAAGTTGCCCTGCAAACATACCTGTATTAGGTTTATGGCCAATGGCAATGAAAACACCCATGACTTCCAGAAGCTCCGTTTTATCGGACAGGGTATCTTTTAAGCGCAGGCCAGTTACGCCCATTTCATCACCTAAAACCTCATCTAATGTTCTGTCGGTATGTAAAATAATATTACCGTTAGCCACTTTTTCATTGAGTCTGTCTAACAAAATTTTCTCACTGCGAAACCCGGTGCGACGGTGAATAAGATGTACTTCAGAGGCAATATTTGATAAATATAATGCTTCCTCAACGGCAGTATTACCGCCGCCAACCACTGCAACTTTTTGATTTTTATAGAAAAAACCATCACAAGTTGCACAGGCTGAAACGCCTCGCCCTTTAAATGCTTCTTCTGAATCGAGGCCTAAATAGCGCGCCGATGCTCCAGTTGCAATAATTAAAGAATCACAAGTGTATGAACCGTTATCGCCTTTTAGGGTAAAAGGCTGCTTGGTTAATTCCACTTCATTGATATGATCAAAAATTATTTCAGTATCAAAACGCTCTGCATGTGCTTTCATGCTATCCATTAAAGCGGGACCAGTCATATCAGCCGCACCACCGGGCCAGTTTTCAACATCAGTGGTTGTGGTAAGTTGGCCACCTTGTTCCATACCAGTGAGCAACACAGGGTTTAGGTTTGCACGTGCGGCGTAAACTGCGGCAGTATATCCAGCAGGGCCAGAGCCTAAAATTAATAATTTTTGATGTTTTGTTTCACTCATAAAGACACCTTGAATAAAGAGAGATATTTTATTGTATAAAATTGTCATTGTAACAACATGCTTCAATAGTGGATCTTTGTTATCGGTAAAAATAAAGCTCTAAGCTGCTCCAAAACGCGACCAGATGAACCTAAAAAGGCACTGCCTTAATTTTTATTACGCAATATAAGAGCCTGTATTTAAGCTGTTTATTATTTAACAATTGAAGATAGATTATAAGGGCTAATACTAACCCTCTTAAAAATAAAAACAGTAAAAAAAAACGGATACTTCATTGAAATATCCGTTTAAATCGATAGTTAAAGCCTATTAACTCACTAAATATATATTATAACCTTGCCTTAACTGTTTTACTGCTCGCACTATTGGTCGCAAAACTACTACCAGCTTGACGTTCTGATTTAGTTATTGCTAAACGCTCGGTTGCGGCGACAATCATTATTTCAGCATTGGTATCAAGTGGCTGGCTGATTGTTTTAGTCATTGGAGAGGTTGAAGATTTTTTAAGATTACTGACACTTCCTTGGCTTTTATTAATCGGTTTTTGATCAATAGTTACACCGGCAGGGGCATTTTCTTGTCCTTCAGCAGTTTCTTGCACTTTAGCGATTTCTTCAACTTTAGTTGTTTCTTCAACTTTAGCTGTTTCTTCAACTTTAGCAGTCTCTTGCACTTTAGCGGTTTCTTCCACTTTAGCGGTTTCTTCCACTTTAGCGGTTTCTTCCACTTTAGCAGTTTCTTCCACTTTAGCAGTTTCTTCCACTTTAGGAGTTTCTTCGACTTTAGCGATTTCTTCTACTTTAGTGGCTTCTTCTACTTTAGTGGCTTCTTCAACTTTAGCAGTTTCTTTCACTTCGGAAGCTTGATCAGTAGCTGTTTCAGGCGAAATCTGTTGTGCTTCTTCAATGACATCTGCTTTCACGCTTTTTTGAATCTGTTCAACAGATTCTTGGGTAGTCGATGTCTTCGCTATAGTGTCAATTTCCGGTGCAATGGAAGCTTTAATCTTCTGTTGCTGCTCATATTGCGCAACTTTGTTGATCATTTCGGCCATGGCTTGATCTGCAACTGGCTCAAATTTAACTTCGCTAGGCACAGTTTCAGCTTCAGGATAGCGGCTGCTTATCGGATCCTGCTGATCTGTTGGTAAGATATATTCTTCCTGATCATTCTCAGGCGTTATATTTCTTTTCGTTCGTTGCGCATTATTGCGCAGGTAACGTGAACGACGACTTGGAATGGCAACGGCTTTATGCTCTTCAGTTTCAATCGAATCCGCCGTTGGCGCCGTATTGTCTGTCGCTGTTAATTCCGTCTCAGTTGTTTCCACATTGACCGGTTTGCTTTTGGGTGTCGCAGTTTTTTTTACTTTAGTAGATTTAACCGTTTCACTGTTAACAGCGGGGTCAATATCCGGAGCGTTTAACGGATCAACCGCTGCGCCTTCTAAACTGAGCGGCTCTGCTTCACGCGTATTTTGAATACGTACTTTCTTACGCATATTTCTGCGTTTACGACGAACTGCAACGACATCTTCATTTGCAGGAGCCACAGCAGCTGTTTCTTGCTTTTTCGGGCGTTCAGGCTCTTTGCGGCTAGTCGCTTTAGCTTCAGAGGAAGCTTGAGTAGGACGACTTTTCTCTGCACGATTTTGATTACGATTGCGATTACGACCGTTGTTGCGGTTATTGCGGTTATTAGCGACAGGCTCTGCAGCGGGTTGTATTTCTTTTTCCTCAACTGGCTGTGGTTTTTCGATATCACTGAATACCGATGATATCGCCGAGATTATTTTTGCAAAGAAAGAAGGTTTTGCTGCTTCTACTGTCTTTTGCTCAGACATTGTCTCTTTTGGTATTACTTTTGCCTGTGCTTGAGTGGTTTTTTGTTTAGGGCTTGAAAACCCAGACAATACAGGATCGGCTTCATTGTTATGCTCATCTTTGATGACATTAGGAACATAAACCGTATGTTGTTTTTCAAGCGCATCGTAATTGATATCTTCTTTGCCGTCTTTACGGGTGCGTTTAATTTCAAAGTGCGGCGTTAAAAGGTTCGCATTGGGAATGATATAAACTTCGCAAGAATGACGTTTTTCTATTTTTTGAACATCTTTACGTTTTTCATTCAACAAATAAGCGGCTACGGCAACCGGGACAGTGGCTTGAATCTGTACCGTATTTTCTTTTAAGCCTTCTTCTTCTATCAATCGTAAAATGGCTAATGCAAGTGATTCATTATCACGAATTGTACCTTGACCATGACAGCGCGGACAAACACGAGAAGCAGATTCGCCAAGAGAAGGGCGAAGACGTTGACGGGACATTTCCATCAGACCAAAACGAGAAATACGACCTAATTGGATACGTGCTCTATCTTGACGAACAGATTCGCGCATGCGGTTTTCAACTTCACGTTGATGACGAGGGGGGGTCATATCAATAAAGTCGATAACCACTAAACCGCCCAAGTCACGCAGGCGTAATTGACGAGCTATCTCTTCCGCCGCTTCCAGATTTGTATTAAAAGCAGTTTCTTCAATGTCACCACCGCGCGTAGCACGTGCAGAGTTGATATCAATAGAGGTTAACGCTTCGGTTGGATCAATAACAATCGATCCGCCGGAAGGTAAACGGACTTCACGTTGGAAAGCGGATTCAATTTGACTTTCGACTTGATAATGGGTGAATAATGGCACTTCGCCCTGGTATAATTTTAAGCGGCTAACATAGTCGGGACGCACCATCGCGATGTGGTTTTTAGCAAGCTCAAAGGTTTTGGCATGATCAATCACAATCTCGCCTATATCGCGGCGCAGATAATCACGAATAGAGCGAACAATAACATTGCTTTCCCGATGTATTAGAAAAGGAGCGGGTTGAGCACGAGCAGCTTCGTCAATGGCTTGCCAGTGGTTAACTAAAACATTCAGATCCCACTCTAACTCTTCTGGTGTTTTACCAACACCCGCGGTGCGCACGATAAGTCCCATGCCGTTAGGCAATTTAAGGTGGCTAAGCGCTTCTTTGAGTTCAGTGCGTTCATCACCTTCGATGCGACGTGAAATACCGCCTGCACGAGGATTATTTGGCATTAAGACTAAGTAACTACCGGCTAAACTGATAAAGGTGGTTAAAGCTGCGCCTTTATTACCGCGCTCTTCTTTTTCAATTTGGATAATGACTTCCTGGCCTTCTTTTATGACGTCTTTAATATTCGGACGTCCTTTAAAAGAATAACCTTCTGGGAAGTAAGTGCGGGCAATCTCTTTTAGCGGAAGGAAACCATGGCGTTCAGCACCATATTCTACAAATGCGGCTTCTAAGCTAGGCTCTACTCGCGTGATTTTACCTTTGTAAATATTTGCTTTTTTTTGTTCATGACCGGGGCTTTCAATATCTAGATCATATAACATTTGACCGTCTACTAGGGCAACACGCAATTCTTCTGCTTGTGTCGCATTGATTAACATTCTTTTCATTTAATAAACTCTTATATTTTATAGTTATTTTTAATTTGTTGGTGATGTATTTGTTCACTTGACCTCGAGTCTGGTTATGCAGTCTCGCGACTGGAAATATGTAGAGGTGCATTTGAAAGTGAGAACAACGGTCTGATTCTTCATTATTTGATATTAATCAAAATATGAGAATAAGTTTAAGACTCAACATTATGTTTTTTGTTGTTTAGACTGCCAGCTAATTATTTATTAACGAGTCATTAACTTAGTGATTGTCTCATTAATAGCACTTTACCCGCAATATAAATTTTTAGATATTATCTGCTAAACACGTGATAAACTTAACGAATGGAACAGATAAACCACTCAGTACGCATACTTGAGATTACTCAAGAAAATGCACAACAACGAATCGATAATTATCTTCGTTTACATTTAAAAGGCGTCCCTAAAAGTATGATCTACCGGATTGTACGAAAGGGAGAAGTACGTGTTAATAAAAAACGTATTAAACCAGAATATAAATTGCAAACGGGCGACCTCGTCCGTATTCCGCCCGTGCGCGTTGCAAAAGAAAATGTTTTGCCTTCCCCTAAATTGAATAAAATAGCGCGTATGGAATCGCAAATTGTTTATGAGGACGATGGTTTAATTATTTTAAATAAACCATCTGGTCTTGCTGTGCATGGTGGCAGTGGACTTGATTTTGGCGTGATTGAAGGATTACGCGCTTTACGCCCAGAAGCGCGATTTTTGGAATTAGTACATCGACTTGATAAAGCCACATCGGGTTGTTTACTGATCGCTAAAAAACGCAGTATGTTGCGTGCGCTGCATGAGCAATTACGCAATAAAACAATGAATAAACAATATCACGCCCTGGTGAAAGGAATCTGGGAAAAAAAATGGCGTAGCGTGACTGCTCCGTTACTTAAAAATGCGCAGGACTCTATTGTAAAAGTGAGTGAGTCGGGTAAAGCCTCTGAAACACGATTTAAAATTTTACAGCGTTATCAGGGCGCTACATTGGTTGAAGCATGTCCGGTGACGGGAAGAACCCATCAAATACGCGTCCATAGCGCATCTAAAGGGCATAATATCGCTTGTGATGACCGTTATGGCGATGGGCAGTTCAGCAAAGAGATGCAGGCATTGGGATTAAACCGCTTATTTTTACATGCGGCGCATATCACTTTTTTCCATCCGGTATTAGAAGAGAAGATGACCGTAAGTGCGCCTCTTGACACTGAACTTACGTCCTTGCTAGAAAAGCTGCAAAGAAATTAAGATCAAACTTTAGTTTTGTTTATTCCCAAGGGACTTGCTGACGTTAAGTACCTTGGGAAAAAATATCAGATGTTAATAGAACCCACTAATAATCGAGCCTACTAATAAGAGAACGGAACTATTATGCCTGCGAATAAATTGTTGCTTGAACATTCGGAAACGAATAAATATTCAGTGATTATTTTCGATTGGGATGGCACCTTAATGGACTCTATCGATAAAATCATCAATTGTATGACTCAAGCCGCCGAGCTTAGCAATATAACTGCGCCAGATCCCCAGTCCATTCGTAATATTATCGGTCTCAGCTTAGATAAGGCGATGGTCACACTTTACCCTATGCAGTCTTCTGCTAAACGAACTCAGCTAATCGACGCTTATCGGCATCAATATACCTATTTGAATCATCAAGCAACTCCCTTTTACCCGGGTATTAAAGCCTGGCTAACGTCGTTAAAAGAGCAAGGTTATCGACTGGCGGTCGCCACAGGAAAAGGGCGCAAAGGACTTGACCGTACGCTTTTGCAATATCAGGTGACAGATCTATTCTCCATTACCTATTGCGCAGACGAAACGCTTTCTAAACCTGACCCTCTGATGCTAAATAACATATTAGAAGCATTAGCGATAACTGCTGAACAAGCACTGATGATCGGTGACTCTTCCTTTGATTTGGAAATGGCGAATAATGCCAATATTGATTGCATCGGGGTGACTTATGGCGTGCACTCCGAAAGTATATTATCTCAGTACAAGCCGGTTGCGATTTTAAGCGATTTACCTACCCAACTTTGGAAATATATTTAAGGAAAATAACCTTGGCGTTTATGCCAAAGCCATTGCCAAAGTTATCGGTGATGAGGATAGAAATTAATAAAGTTAAACTGGATTAATTTCTTTCCTCAGAATGATTTACCTCAAATTTTTCTTATTTGTACAATGACCCCCATAAGAGGGTGGTCTAAATAATGAATCTCACCACTCCTTAAACGACGTCTTTGATCAAATAAAGCTTCTTTAATCACAATTTGTTGCCTATTATCCAAAGCTTCAGTCTCGCGATTTAGATCTATTATTTCAACCCCATTTTCACTTTCTAGTATATTTGAATTTTGCACAAGAGCGGGCTGTTCTTTGATTTTCTGTTGCACGGTTTTCTGACTAACAATAAATTGACTGTCGATAAAAAGATAATGATTTAAGTAAATTTTAAAATTGCCATCAATCGCCCATTTATCTCCCGATTGAGATCCTAATCCGAGATTTTTACCGCCAAAAAGGTGGATAGGTTTTGCGCTACTATTAGGCTTAACAGGCATCTGCCAAGCCATGTGTAAAATTGGCTTGAAGCCTGCATGTGCGGCTAATTTTTTACGTTGTGCGCTGAGTTTTAAGTGCGAACTGTCTAACAGGATGAAATTATTAGAATTTTTATTATATTGTTGCGCGCTAATAACCACGGGATTAGTGCTGCCAGTCGACTTTAATATGGAAATGCTGTTGTCTGTGTTTAAAAGGAGATTATCATCGGATAATTTTTCAGTGAGCTTATCAAGGCTGATATTACGTTCGAAAAGCAGCACTTCAATTTCAAACCAGCGCTCCGCAGCACTTGCGGAAAATGCGCAACACAACAATATTATGGGTAAGAGTAGTTTGTAATTCAAAGTATTATCCTTTAACTTGTTTTATTAAATGGGATTCAAAACTATGCAGTAATTGCGTAATCCAGTTGATCCGTTGTCTATTGTCCGTCAGGTCGCAAGTAAATTTAAGTTTAGTGGGCCCCTCTAGTTTAAATGTATTTGCCTGTGTTTGTAGCAATGACACCAAGAACATTGGATCCACTGGTGTATTTTCTGTAAATAAAATATTACCACCATTTGCATGGGCTTCTAAACGTTTAATGCCTAATGGTGTGCATTGCTGTTTTATTTCTGCTACTTGGATAAGATTTTTAGTAGTAGCGGGTAATAGACCGAAGCGATCTATTAACTCCACCTGAATTTCTCTTAATGCGAGTTTATTTTTACTGCCGGCGATACGCTTATACAGTGATAATCGCATATTAACGTCATGCATATAATCCGTTGGAATCAATGCAGGGATACGCAGTTCAACTTCCGCCTGGCTTGCTAGAAGATGCTCTAATGTAGGTTCCTGGCCATTTTTTAATGCCTCGATCGCTTGGTTTAACATTTCCATATAAAGATTGTAACCAATACTGGCAATTTGCCCCGATTGTTCATCGCCCAATAATTCGCCGGCGCCGCGAATTTCTAAATCGTGGGTGGCCAGTGTAAAACCGGCACCTAACGTATCTAACGCTTCGATCGCCTGTAACCTTTTTTGTGCATCTTTAGTCATCAGTTTGGGTGTTGGTGTTAAAAGATACGCATAGGCTTGGTGATGTGAACGGCCAACCCGGCCGCGCAGTTGATGCAATTGCGCCAGACCAAGATGGTCGGCACGATTGATGATGATCGTATTGGCACTGGGAATATCAATGCCGGTCTCAATAATGGTGCTGCAAACTAACACGTTTTGACGCTGATGGTAAAAATCCGCCATGATCTTTTCAAGTTGGTGTTCATTCATTTGCCCGTGCGCAACAGCAACCTTTGCCAGTGGTATAAGCAGTTGTATCTCTTGGGCGGCTTTTTCGATGGTTGCGACGTTATTATGCAAAAAATAAACTTGTCCGCCACGCATAATTTCACGGGTGATTGCATCGCTAATTATTTGATCTTTCTTTTGCACGACGAAGGTTTTTACGGCTAAGCGTTTCGCCGGCGGGGTTGCGATAATCGAAAGATCTCTCATGCCATTCATCGACATATTTAATGTTCTTGGAATGGGGGTTGCTGTCAGGGTCAAAATATCTATTTGTGCGCGCAACGCTTTGATTTTTTCTTTCTGGCGTACGCCAAAGCGATGCTCTTCATCGATAATTAACAACCCTAAATCAGAAAATTTAACATCGCTGCTGAGCAGTTTGTGTGTGCCGATCAGAATATCAATTTTTCCCTGGTTTGCTTCTTCAAGAATAATTTTCTGCTGTTTTGCTGTTTTAAAGCGCGACAGGACTTCGATGCGCACAGGCCAATTGGCAAATCTGTCTTTAAAATTTTCATAATGCTGCTGTGCGAGCAGGGTTGTTGGTACTAAAAGTGCAACCTGCCGTAAATTATCCGTGGCTAAAAATGCGGCACGCATGGCGACTTCGGTTTTGCCAAAACCCACGTCACCACAAACCAGCCTGTCCATCGGCTGTGAAGAACACATATCAGATAACACTGCTTTGATGGAAAGTGCCTGATCATGGGTTTCTTCGAAAGGAAAGTCATTGCTGAACAGTGCATAATTGGTTTTATCGAGTTGGTATTGATAGCCGACTTTAGCTGCGCGTTGTGCGTAAACTTCAAGCAATTCTGCGGCGACATCCCGGACTTTTTCTGCTGCACGTTTTTTGGCTTTTTGCCAAGTTTCAGTGCCTAATTTATTAATCGGGGCATTGTCTACATCGTGACCGCTGTAGCGGCTGATCAGGTGTAGAGAGCTTACGGGGACGTAAAGTTTATCACCACGCAGATATTCCAATTTAACAAATTCAGTTAAATGACCGGCAGTTTCTATGGTTTCCAGTCCTAAATATTTACCCACACCATAATCAATATGAACAACCGGCTGGCCTATTTTAATCTCTGCCAAATTACGGACGATATGATCTGAGCTGTAGTTTTCATCGTTATTTTCTGCACGTCGACGTCGTTGCGTTACTTTATGGCCTAATAATTCATTTTCGGTCACAAAGGCAAAGTCACTGTCCGTTAAGATGAAACTGTTTTCAACTTGGCTGATGGTGATCCCAAGTTGTTTTTTACTTTTAACAAAGGAAGAGAGAGTAGAAAATTCGCTAAGGGGTAATTTTAAAGGGGCTAATAACTCTAATAAAGACTCTTTACGGCCCGCCGATTCAACGCTAAATAACACTTTACCGGTAAAATTTTTGATAAATTGTTGGAGTTTTTTTAGCGGCGCGTTTTTGTTATGCTCAATCTGAATATCAGGAATTTGTTGTATTGCGCAGTTCTGCCTGGCATTTTTGGGGTGCTCGAATGCTTGCCTGCGAAAATCATAACGAGGCCACTGGTTTATCAGTTCAAAACACTGTTCATGGCGCAGATATAATTCTTCGGGCGGTAATAAAGGGCGGAATAAATCAACGGATTTTTCTTGATAACGGGCAGAGATGGTTTGCCAAAAATCGCTGCAGGCTTGATTAATATCACCCGCAATTGCAAGCCTTGCATCACTTGGGAAATAATCAAATAAGCTTGCGGTGTCAGTAAAAAAAAGTGGCAAATAATATTCAATACCCGCAGGTAAATTATGTTGACTGATTTGCTGAAAGATAGAGTCTTGACCGATTGATAACGGTGAGGGGAATTTATGAGTAAATTGTCCTTTAAAACGCTTAATAGCGTCTTTGTCCGTTGCAAATTCATGGGCGGGCAGTAATTTTATTTCCTTAATCGCTTTTAAAGAACGCTGGCTTTCACTGTCAAAGGGACGAATAGAGTCAATTTCATCATCAAAAAAGTCAATACGGTAGGGCATGTCACTGCCCATGGGGTATATATCTAACAAAGACCCGCGTGCGCAGAATTCGCCATGCTCCATGACTTGCTCGACCGCATAATAACCTGCTTCTTGAAGATCCGCTCGTAATTTTTGTAATTCAATCTTTTGCTTATTTTTTATGATTAAAGTGTGCTGTTTTAAATAAGAAGGCGGTGCGATACGCAGTAAAAGCGTGCTGATTGGGACGATTAATATCGCATTTTTAAGATTGGGTAACTTATACAATGTTTCTATACGGTTAGAGATAATATCCTGATGAGGCGAAAAATTATCGTAAGGTAGTGTTTCCCAATCAGGAAATGTAATTAGTTCAAGGTTATCTTCAGCAAAAAATTCAAGTTCCTGCCTTAATTTTAAAGCAGTAGGTGTATCATTAACGATCAGAATCAAGGGTGATGCTTGTTGCTTGGCACTCTCACTTATAGCCAATGCTTGACTGCTACCCAGTAAATTTCCGAAGATTAAACGATCTGATTTTTTCTTTAATGCGGGAACAGATAATAAAGCGAGATCAGTCATTGAATGTGTTATCCATTATATTCATTAAAAAAGGGAGCTATCTTAACTATTTTTAACTGTTTAGAGCAAAGATGCAATGAACTTTGAACTTTGTGGTGGTATTTATCAACATATTGGCCATCGCTTTGTTTTGAATACTTTTGGGTATCTTGATCTTTGCAGATCCATTAGAATGTTGATTAATAATTTTTAATCAA
The DNA here is from genome assembly GCA_047632875.1 of Psychromonas sp. Classification (GTDB taxonomy): domain Bacteria; phylum Pseudomonadota; class Gammaproteobacteria; order Enterobacterales; family Psychromonadaceae; genus Psychromonas. Next base: position 13,727 of record JBLIEH010000011.1, read on the forward strand.
TGGGTTATTTGTCATTGCCTGATTTTTTAGCGCATTTAATTTCGATCGTTAATGGCAAAATGACAGATCAAATAATAAAGGAATTTATGTTCTATCCCCTTTGTGTGTTTATCGGCTTACGTTATACCAAATCAAAGCGTAATAATAAATTTATCTCATTTGTTTCTTTGTTTTCAACGGGCGGCATTACCTTAGGTGTACTGGCTCTGATCACCGTATTATCGGTTATGAACGGTTTCGAAAATGAACTTAAAGTGAGGATATTAGGCGCCATTCCGCATGCAATTATCAGTAATCAAGAACAAGCCATAGATGATTGGCAAAGTCAGCTTCCTGCATTGCAGAAGATGCCCTTAATCAAAAAAGTCGAGCCGGTGGTACGCAGTGAAGCCATCATTCAGAGTAGTAGTAGCCTGCAGGGGGTACAATTGGAAGGCATTATACCCGCTTTATACGCCAGCGATGTGGTTAAAAATAATATGACTATTGGTCAGATAAGTGAATTAAAAGCGGGGCAATACAATATTATTATTGGCCAAAGCTTAGCCCAGCAACTTGGGGTGACTAAAGGTGATAAAATTCGAATTATCTCTGCCAGAGGTAGCCGTTTTACTCCTTTGGGGCGCATCCCCAGTCAGCGAAATTTTACTGTGGCGGGGTTGTTTGATGTTGGATCCGACGTTGATAAACAACTTGTTTTATTACATGCACAGGACGCGGCACGTTTAATTAGAATCGGCATTGATCAAGTGACCGGCTTGAGACTTTATTTTGACGATGCTTTTGATATTCAAGAGTGGGTGCCGCCTGTTTTAAAAGAGGGGCAAACAGTGCATGATTGGCGGCAAACACATGGTGAGTTATTTTCCGCAGTCAAAATGGAAAAAAATATGATTTGGTTATTATTATGCCTGATCATTGCCGTTGCCGCATTTAATATACTGGCGTCTTCTGTGATGGTGGTCAACGATAAAAATGCGGAAGTGGCTATTTTGAAGACCCTTGGGATTAAAGGTACTACCCTTAACCTTATTTTTATTATTCAAGGTGCTTGGAGTGGCATTGTTGGCGCGCTTGTTGGTACCGGATTAGGGCTGTTGGTTAGCGCTTATATCAATGAAATATTATCCTTTCTGGGCCTTAACCTGCTCTCTAGCGCATCCGGTGGCATCCGCTTATTACCGGTTTTATACGAACCAGTGCAGATATTTGCTATCATATTTGGTGCTATGTTATTAAGTTTAATTGCGACCTTGTACCCGGCTTATCAAGCCGGGAAAGTCAGCCCTATAGAGGCATTAAGATATGAATAAAGAACTATTGGTGTGCCGCAATTTGAGTAAAGTTTATAATGAAGGAAAATTATCAACTGCGGTCTTACATAATGTCGATTTGTCCGTTAACGCGGGTGAGTTGTTAGCCATTGTTGGTAGCTCTGGCTCAGGGAAAAGTACCTTATTACATCTATTAGGCGCCCTTGATATGCCTACGCAAGGTGACGTTTTTTATCAGGGTAAGAATATTCATCAATTAAGCAATAATCAGCAAGCGCAATGGCGTAATCAATGTTTGGGTTTTGTCTACCAATTCCATCATCTTCTGTCTGAGTTTAATGCGCTTGAAAATGTTGCTATGCCGCTGTTAATTGCGGGTGAAAGTATTAAAGTTGCAAAACAAAAATCCCACACTATTTTAAAGCGTGTCGGTTTAGAACATCGGGTTTTACACCGACCTTCTGAACTTTCTGGCGGGGAAAGACAGCGTGTTGCTATCGCTCGTGCTTTGATCAATGAACCTAAACTGGTTTTGGCCGATGAACCGACGGGCAATTTAGACGCAAAAAGTGCCGAAAGTATTTACCAATTGATTGTCAGTCTTAATCAAGAGTCAGGTACCGCTTTTGTTGTAGTGACGCACGACCAAGCGTTAGCGAATAAACTAACCCGTCAAGAACATATGAACAGTGGTGTGTTACAGGGAAAAGTATAATGTTTCGCCCTTTATTAATTTTTATCGGCTTACGCTATAGTAAAGCTAAACATAAAAATAAGTTTGTTTCGTTTATTTCTATGGCCTCCATATTGGGTATCGCCCTGGGCGTAACGGCATTAATTGTCGGCCTGTCAGCAATGAATGGTTTTGAAAAAGCATTACGTGAGCAGATGTTAGCTGTTATTCCTCACGCAGAGCTAGAAACGGTGAATGGCAGCTTTAACAACCTGGGGAGTTCATTAAAACAAGTCAGGAATCATCCCGGTGTTATTGCTGCGAGTCCGTATATAATGTTGAATGGTTTGTTACAAAAAGATGACCAAATAAAAGCGTTACAAATCAGGGCGATCGACCCGAAAAGTGAAAGGAATGTGACAGCTGTTGAGAATTATATCAAAGGCGGCGGTTGGGGGTTATTAAAAAGCGGGCAGCGTTCCATCGTATTAGGTAAAAGTGTCGCATTAAAACTTGCTGTGGACGTCGGCGACTCATTAATATTATTATTGCCGCAGGACAGCGGGCAACAATTAAAATCTCCTCGTAAAATCCAGCTGACATTAGTGGCTTTATTTGAAATGGGCGGGCAGTTGGATAGCGCGCTTGGTTTTATGCATATAGACGACGCCAAACAAATATTGGGACTGGACAGTGCTAACGGCATTGCTTTCAAAGTGGCTGATGTATTAAATGCACAAACCTTGGCAAGGGATGTGGGTTATAGTCTTAATGATTATCTGTACATAAAAAGTTGGATCACCAGCCAAGGTTATTTATATCAAGATATTCAGATGGTTAAATCTTTAATGTATGTCATTTTATTGCTGGTTATTGCGGTTGCCTGCTTTAATATTGTATCTACTCTGGTGATGGCTGTGAATGAAAAAAGAGGCGATATTGCTATTTTAAAAACCATGGGGGCCTCAAAATGGATGCTACGCGGCATATTCATCGTGCAGGGGGCATTTAACGGTCTGGTAGGTTGCCTTTTAGGCGCTGTTATCGGTATTTATATTGCGTTGAATTTAACCGAGATTGTTAAATTTATTGAAACTATCATAGGCCATAAGTTTTTATCGGGTGATATCTATTTTATTGATTTTTTACCCTCGCATTTAATTTATGAGCAAGTCATCCTTGTGGCTACCAGCGCTTTTATTATGAGTGTATTATCCACCCTATACCCCGCTTGGCGCGCCAGTAATATTGAACCTGCTTTGGAACTGGGATTTGCTCATTAGGTTGAATATTGAGCTTAAAAACGGGATTTATCAGCTAATATGATTACAAATTGCATTAGAGCCGGGATTTTCGCATTAGTTTGGTGCTAGGCTTACAAATTAGATTTATCAGCTAATATGATTACAAATTGCATTAGAGCGGGGATTTGCTCATTAGTTTAAGTGCTAGGCTTAAAAATTGGATTTATCAGCTAATATGATTACAAATTGCATTAGAGCCGGATTTAGTCGTTAGTTTGAGTGAAGGCTTAAAAACGGGACCTGTTAGTTAACATGATTACAAATTTACAGCGCCATGTTTATCTAATAAATTGGCTATACCCTGGGCTATTTTTTGGTAACCTAAGCCGTTGGGATGGATCATATCGCTGTGGTATTTAGGTTGCTGTAATACAGTGCTGATAATATTGTTTTCGATCACTACCTGCATCTCATCAGCGACCTGCTGATATTGCTCAAGAGGGGATAAAATCACCCCCGGACGAGGCACTGCAATAAGAACAACTTGAATATCTCTTTCTTTTGCTAACCTTATCATCTTCTTCAGATTGCCTGCCATTAACTTTAAATCGCGTTTTTGGAGCATATCATTTGCGCCATGGCATAACAGTAACAATTGTGGTTTATGCAATTCCAAAAGCGCTTCTAATCTTGCCAATCCGGTGCGACTTAATTCCCCATTTACACCTGCATTAATAACCTTAAGATTGAGTAATTCGCTTAACTGAGCAGGATAACTTTGTTCGCCTGACGCGCCATATCCAAAAGTAAGACTATCACCAAAAGCTAATAATGGTTGTTCTGGACTAAGGGGATTTAACCTAACAGCAGGCTCTGAACAGGAGAGAATAAAAACTAAAACGGGAAGATAAAAAGCTTTAGCGGGAAGACAAAAAACATGGTGTTTCATTATATTGCCTTGAAATTTGAATATAAAAAAACGCACTCTAAGTGCGTTTTTGCTTTGAAGCCAGCAGGATTTAGTCATCTAAAATGTTTAATAAAACCAGTAAGTGAACAAACATATTAAATAAGTTTAAGTACAAGGATACGGTTGCATTGATGTAATTAGTTTCTCCACCGTTAATGATACGGCTTGTATCAAACAGGATCATGCCGGACATGATTAAGACTACCACACTGCTAATCACAACCTGCATCAAGGGTATTTGTAAGAAAATGTTTGCCACCATGGCGATAATAACAGCAATCATACCCGCCATTAAAAAACCGCCCATAAATGAAAAGTCTTTGCGGGTTGTTAATACATAAGCTGACAGGGCAAAGAAAATAAG
>JBLIEH010000012.1:0-16488 GCA_047632875.1 Psychromonas sp.
TAACACCCTTTATGGCTCATCCGATAGTCGGCACCATGGATGAATATGTGTATACGCCTGGAGATGGTGTTGTTATCAAAGGTAGCCTGAGGCTGGACGTGTTTATAACGAGGGGTAATTCAACCGAATTATCACTATCCCTGAGCGCGAGAAAAAACGTGTTGAATATTGGATGGATAAAGCCAACCCGCAAGGAAAAACCATTGTGTTTTGTGCGACCCAAGAGCATGCCGGTTTCGTCCGTGATTACATAAACGAGTATGCGGTTAATAAAGGCTGGACGAGTAATCCAAGCTATTGTGTTCGTATTACTGCTAATGACGGCAAAGAGGGTGAAAAGACCTGAAAATATTCCAAAATAATGAAAAAAATCCCAACAATTCTGACTACTTCCCGTAAATTATCGACAGGTATTGATGCCGGTAATATAAGAAACATTGTGTTGATACGCGAATGTAAAAACATGATTGAATTTAAACAAATTATCGGTCGTGGTACTCGCTTCTTCGAGGGAAAAGATTACTTCACAATTTATGATTTTGTTAAAGCTTATTATAACTTTGCTGACCCAGAATGGGATGAAGAGCCAGTAGTTACAGAATTGTGTGGAGAGTGTAACAATACGCCTTGCAAGACCTGTGGCAACATTCCATGTTGCTGTGAAAAAGAGCCTAAGCCAAGTAAGCTTGAAGTTTATGAAACTAACAAAAGTCATTTATTAAAACTATAAAAAACTATAAAAATGGAGAAGCTAAGCCGGATACTGATATATGGTTAGATGAGGCATCAATTGCACTAAATTCTGACTTGGTAGCAATAATAGGCAACAAAGGCAGTGGTAGCAGCATTGGCAGATATAGCTGCATTATTAGGAAATTTTAAACAGAGCCAGCACTTTTCATTTCTTAAAAAAGACAGGTTTAGGGCGTAATGGTGAACCCGCGAAGTATTTTGATGCTGAACTTTTATGGGCTGACTCTACAAATATTTCAAAAAATCTCGTATTAAATCCAGAGACTGACTCAGTTGAATTAGTGAAATACTATTAAAACTTCTTCAGCGGATTAAATCTGAATGTGCGGGCAAAGACATTTGGATCTGGACAGCTTATTTTCTGGCGGAGCTGACCATAGCGCAACAGCAATTGTTACGCTTATTGATGTATTAATTGATGGTAAGTTTGAACGAGGGTTAGCGGATCCCGGCCTGCTTGCTTGGCAGTTCAAATCAAGTTGTGCATTACCTCTAAGGCGAAATAAAGCATAAAAAAGCGGCTACTCTTTTTACGCGTCGGCGCTTTTTTTATGCTTTCAATATGGCGGTATTAATTTAGCCTTACAGGATTACTATCATTAACTAAAATAATTGAATTATTTATTGAACATATAGAGCATTTTTTGGTCATATTTTTGTCTCTTTAGAGGAAGGGAAATGCTTAGACGTTATTGTAAGATATAATCAAAACCGGCTGTAATGAGCAACATATTCATAAAATCAGACACTATTGCAGCGCAAGGTATTATATTTCGACTCTCTATTTGCACATTTATTAAGTAAAGATTAATCTAAGGTTCTGAATTGGCCTGTGGGCTGCTAGCGAATTTTTTCGTAACTTTAATAAATAAGACTAGACTTAAAGATGAGTGAAAAAAAGACTCCAAAAACAGATAATGAATCTAACACGATCGAAAAAATTGAAACAAAACTGAGACCGCCTTCGATGTACAATGTGCTGCTGCACAATGATGATTATACACCGATGGATTTTGTTATTAATGTGTTGCAGCGGTTTTTCCGATTAGATAATCAACAAGCAACGGAAGTGATGCTGAATGTTCATTATAAAGACGTCGGTATTTGTGGCACTTTTAGTGCAGAAATTGCAGAAACGAAAGTGATGCAGGTGATGAATTATGCAAGGCAAAATGAGCATCCGTTACGTTGCTCCATGGAAAAAGAATCTTAAATGATCTGTATAGTTAGTAGTTTTAAGTGGTTAATAAGACTCTGATTTTTTTGTTATTAACTCTCAAGGGGCTTTTATGTTAGACAAAGCGTTGGAAAACAGTTTAGATTTGGCTTTTCGTATTGCCTTTGAAAAATCACATGAATTTATGACGGTCGAGCATTTATTATTAGCGTTATTGGAAAATGACGAAATAAAAAATTTATTTACCGCTTGCTCTGTTGATATTGTCTCTTTGCATTTAGAGATTATTGCGTTTTTAGAAAACAGCCCTGCGATACCCGAAGTGCATACCCAGGAGATTGAAATTCAGCCAACAATCGCTTTTGAGCGTGTCTTGCAGCGGGCGATTTTTCATGTGCAATCTTCCGGCGCGACGGAAGTTTCAGCGGGCAGTGTGTTAGTGGCTATTTTTAGCGAACAAGAATCTCAAGCTGTCTATTTTTTAAAAAAAGCCCACCTGTCCCGTTTAGATGCTGTTAACTATCTGTCACACGGAATCAGTAAACCTACGGGGTCTACTATTCCTCTTTTTCCGGCAGAAGAGCACAGTGAAACAGTAGCGGAAGATCCGGAAAACATGCCCTATACCATTAATTTAAATAAACAGGTTGAAGCGGGGGGGATTGACCCATTAATAGGCCGAGATAAAGAGCTTGAGCGTTGTATACAAGTGTTATGCCGCCGCCGTAAAAACAACCCATTATTGGTCGGAGAAGCAGGGGTTGGGAAAACCGCCATTGCTGAAGGACTTGCTTACCGCATTGTGCATGAAAATGTACCGGAAGTGATTGCCGATAATATTGTTTATTCTTTGGATATGGGCGCATTGCTTGCAGGTACAAAATACCGCGGAGAGTTTGAGTTGCGTTTTAAAACAGTATTAACACAACTTGAGTCCCAAGAAGGGGCTATTTTATTTATCGATGAAATTCACACTATTATAGGTGCCGGTGCAGCAACGGGGGGACAACTTGATGCTGCAAACTTATTAAAACCTTTGCTCAGTGGAGGCAAACTTCGTTGTATGGGATCAACGACTTATAAAGAGTTTGGGCAAGTTTTTGAAAAGGAACATGCGTTATCACGACGCTTCCAAAAAATTGATGTACTGGAGCCGACTATTCAAGAAACGGCGCAAATATTGCTCGGATTAAGATCCCGTTATGAGAAACATCATCATATTCGCTATACTAATAAAGCGCTGATGGCCGCTGCAGAGCTTAGTGCAAAATATATTAATGATCGCCACCTTCCGGATAAAGCCATTGATGTGATCGATGAAGCGGGGGCGCAAATGCGTTTATTACCCGCGAGTAAACGTAAAAAAACTATTGGTGTCACTGAAATCGAAAGCGTGATTGCCAAAATTGCCCGGATTCCGGAAAAATCCGTTTCCAGTTCGGCAAAAGAACAATTAGCTAAATTACCAGAACGTTTAAAAATGACGGTGTTTGGACAAAATAATGCGATTGATGTTTTAACCGATGCCATTCATTTAAATCGCTCCGGATTATCCGATGAGTCCAAACCAATAGGATCATTTCTTTTTGCGGGACCTACTGGTGTAGGTAAAACTGAAGTGACACAACAACTTGCTAAGGCAATGGGCATCGAGCTTTTACGTTTTGATATGTCGGAATATATGGAAAAGCATACGGTTTCTCGCCTGTTAGGGGCGCCACCTGGTTATGTTGGTTATGAACAGGCGGGGTTATTAACCGATGCGGTTGTCAAACACCCTCATGCGGTATTGCTGCTGGATGAAATAGAAAAAGCACACAGCGATATATTCAACATATTATTACAAGTCATGGATCATGGGACATTAACTGATACTAATGGTCGTAAAGCCGATTTTAGAAATATTATTTTAGTCATGACAACCAATGCGGGGGCCCGAGAAAGCGTTAAACAGAGTATCGGGTTTAAAGAGCAAAAAGATTCACACAAAGCGACGGATGAAATAAATAAATTATTTTCCCCCGAATTTAGAAATCGTCTTGATAATATTATTTGGTTTAACCATCTCGACATCAAGGTTATTTATCAAGTGGTGGATAAATTTATTGTCCAGTTACAAGCACAGCTTGATAAAAAGCAGATTTCACTGGAGGTCAGCGACAGCGCTAGAAAATGGATAGCTGATCGTGGTTATGATAGGGCAATGGGCGCACGGCCAATGGGGCGCTTGATCCAGGAAAAGTTGAAAAAACCATTAGCCAATGAGATTTTGTTTGGTGAACTGCAAAATGGTGGTAGCGTGACTGTCTCGTTAGATAAAGATGGTCAGGACATCAGTTTTAGTTATGCTAAAACTCTGGCGCTGACATAATATTTACTGCAAAAAACAAAAAACCAGCTTAAAGCTGGTTTTTTTATGCTTTGCAGTAAATAAAAACTGCCTACTGAACAAGGTAATATATTAACGAGCACGGAATACAATGCGACCTTTAGATAAATCGTAAGGTGTAAGCTGAACTGTTACTTTGTCGCCAGTCAGAATGCGGATGTAGTTTTTACGCATTTTACCTGAGATATGCGCTGTAACAATATGTCCGTTTTCTAACTCTACACGGAACATTGTGTTAGGCAAGGTGTCTATGATCGTGCCTTGCATTTCAATACTATCTTCTTTTGCCATTGGCGATGGATCCTTTGTATTTTATATAGAGCTAATTTCAATCGGCGCATAATGCCAGAATTATAGGCTATGGTAAAGGATTGTTGTTTATTTATTAAGCCCATAAATGTAAATATATAGTCAAATTAGCTGACCAAAGTCATAGGATAGTTCAATTAAAATCAATCCAGTGCCGCTCAATAAAGCGTTGATGAGGCAAAAACTGCGATTTATAATTCATCTTTTGGCAGTTTTTTACGTAATAACCTAAATATAACCACTCAACTTGATGCGCCAGAGCCAATTCTAATTGGCATAAAACTGCAAATTTCCCGAGAGAAAAAGATCGATAGTCAGGGTCATAAAAACAGTATAAAGCACTCCAGGCTTTGCTCTTTTCAGCACTTAATAAATCAGTTACGCTCACTGCAATGAGTTTTTCTCTATCATATATTTCAATAAAAATAGATCTGCTCCAATTCGATCTTATAAATTCCTCATATTGTTTTTTTGAAGCTGGAAACATAGGCCCATCAGGATGAACATGGCTAATGTAGTTTTGGTACAGTTCATAATAACAAGGTCTTAGGTGTCGACTGATCTTGGTAGTAAAGGCGCTGTTTTTATTTAATAAGCGTTTTTGGCTGCGTGATTTTTTGAAATTGAAGGTGTTTATTCGTAGCGATTGACATGCCTGACAATGTTCGCAGTTTGGGCGATAAACTTGCTCACCGCTGCGCCTAAAGCCGTTGGCTAAAAGTGTCGGGTAATAGTATTGAGCATTGTCTTGCGGATCAATCAGCAGGATCAGTTGCTCTTTTTGGTTTTCGAGATAAGCGCATGGAAAGACTTTTGTTATCCCCAGATTTAAAGAAATAGTTTTATTCGACATCTCTCACCTGCAAAAATTATTGGATTAAAATCGCTTACTTAATTACCAGCTCTTTGCTATCGTTCTCACTATATACCCAAATGACTTTAAGATGCATCTTCAAGTCATTTGGCTATATATTTAAAAAGGAGAATTAACATGCAGGTCCAAACAATCATTGAAAAAAAAATCAGAGATAATATGCCATTGGAATTTTTGCAGGTAGACAATGAAAGTCATCGTCATTCTGTCCCTGCTAATTCTGAAACGCATTTTAAAGTGACTTTAGTGAGTTACGAGTTCGAAGGTATGCCTTTGATTTCCCGTCATCGTCTGATAAATTCCCTGTTAAAAGATGAATTAGCAGGCCCGGTACATGCACTGGCTTTACATACTATGACGCCGGCTCAATGGAGAGCAAAAAAACAACTATCGCCAGACTCTGCAAATTGTTTAGGTGGTGGTAAATGACATTATTTTTTGCATCTTAAAGACGTCTAAATGATTTTTTTGATAATGTTACAAAAAATTTGAACTAGAGTGGCTAACCTCATCTTTTGAGATGGCAAATGTCTCCCCTCTAATGTTACTATATGTCAGAATTTTTTCGTCTTCATGTTAAATGATTGTTATTTTTTAAAAAATCACACAACATGTAATGTTTTTATGCCGAAAGGCAATTAACTTCCCTTCCCGTTTACATAGTGCAAGAGAATATGATTACTATAAAAAAAGGACTGGATCTCCCTATCGCCGGCACACCAGAACAGGTCATTCATGATGGTCCAAGCATCACTGAAATCGCGATTCTGGGTGAAGAATACGTAGGAATGCGTCCATTAATGGCAATTAAGGTCGGCGATACCGTCAAAAAAGGTCAAATTCTTTTTAGTGATAAAAAGAATTCCGGCGTGCATTTTACCTCTCCGGCATCCGGTACCGTTAAAGAAATTAATCGCGGTGAGCAACGTGTTTTACAATCGGTTGTTATTTCTATAGAGGGTCAAGAAAGTCTTTCTTTTCCTAAATATGAAAGTACACAACTTAAAGACATTGGACGTGCTGAGATTGTTAAAAATTTAATTGATTCCGGTGCCTGGACTGCACTGCGCACTCGCCCCTTCAGCAAAGTACCTGCAATTGATGCAGAGCCGGTTTCAATTTTTGTGACGGCAATGGATACTAACCCGTTGGCAGCTGATGCTGAATTAATTATCAATACCAATAAGCAGGCTTTTAGCGACGGTTTAGCGTTGTTATCGCAATTAACCGCTGGCAAAGTTTATGTTTGTAAAGGTGAAACTAACCTGCCCAAATCTGAATTAGTGAATGTTGAAGAAAAACTGTTTTCTGGTGTCCACCCGGCAGGTTTAGCGGGAACGCATATTCATTTTATTGATCCGGTATCTGCTGTTAAACAGGTCTGGTCAATTAATTACCAGGATGTTATTGCCTTTGGCATGTTATTTACCACCGGTGAGCTTTATACCCATAAAGTTATTTCACTTGCTGGCCCGGCGGTGAAAAAACCGCGCTTATTACGTACCCATTATGGTGCATCAATTAAGCAGCTGACGGAAAATGAATTAATTGACGACGAAGTGCGGGTTATCTCCGGTTCTGTGTTATGCGGTGTGACGGCAACTGCTTCACATGCATACCTCGGACGTTACCATAACCAAATCTCTGCTTTAGTTGAAGGCTACGAGAAAGAGTTATTTGGTTGGGGGGTTCCCGGTAGTAATAAACATTCTGTCTCTAATGTTTTTATCTCTGCGCTCAATAAGGCAAAATCCTTTGCTTTTACGACCACCACAGGTGGCAGTAAACGCGCGATGGTACCGATCGGTCAATATGAGCGGATTATGCCGCTGGATATTTTACCGACCATTTTGCTACGTGACTTGATCGTTGGTGATACTGACGGTGCTCAGACATTAGGCTGTTTAGAGTTAGATGAAGAAGATTTAGCATTATGCACTTATGTTTGCCCCGGCAAATATGATTATGGTTCTGTATTGCGTGCGAGCCTAAGCAAAATAGAGAAGGAAGGCTAACAATGAATCTGAAGCATATAATTGAACAAATGGAACCGCATTTTGAGTCGGGGGGGCGTTATGCAAAATGGTATGCCCTGTACGAAGCGGCAGCCACTTTTTTCTATACACCCGGCTATGTCACTAAAGGCATCACCCATGTGCGAGATGGCATTGATCTGAAACGTATTATGATCTTTGTCTGGCTAGCCACTTTCCCGGTTATGTTTTTTGGTATGTACAATACCGGAGCACAGGCAAATGAGGCTATCGTGGGTGGATTTTCTGCGTTAGATGATTGGCGTGTTGCTATTTTAGATATGCTCGGGGTGACGATGGGCTCCGGTGCGGGTCTGTTTGATAACCTTCTCTTTGGCGCAATGTACTTTGTTCCCATTTATGCGGTTACCTTTATAGTTGGTGGTTTCTGGGAAGTGTTATTTGCAAGTGTGCGTAAACACGAAGTAAACGAAGGTTTCTTCGTCTCATCGGTACTCTTTGCATTGATTCTCCCTGCTACTATTCCGCTTTGGCAAGTCGCTTTAGGTATTACCTTTGGTGTTGTTGTGGCGAAAGAGATCTTTGGTGGAACGGGTCGTAACTTTATGAATCCCGCATTGGCCGGTCGTGCTTTCCTCTTCTTTGCCTACCCTACCAGTATATCCGGTGATGCGGTTTGGACTGCTGTTGACGGTTTCTCCGGGGCAACGCCTTTGAGTATGGCAGCGCAAGGTGGTTTAGACGCAGTTGCACAATCAGGGTTGACCTGGATGGATGCCTTTCTGGGCAATATGCAGGGCAGTATTGGCGAAGTATCTACGCTGGCGATTTTAATCGGCGGGGCATTTATCGTCATTACCGGTATTGCTTCATGGCGTATTATCGCGGGTGTAATGATTGGTATGGTTGCTGTTTCAACACTGTTTAATTTTATTGGCAGTGATACTAATCAAATGTTCTCAATGCCTTTCTACTGGCACCTTGTGCTGGGTGGTTTTGCCTTTGGTATGATCTTTATGGCAACCGATCCTGTTTCTGCATCCTTTACCGATAAAGGTAAATGGTTGTACGGCATCTTGATAGGGTTGATGGTGGTTTTAATTCGTGTCGTCAATCCAGCTTTCCCTGAAGGTATGATGCTGGCAATTTTATTCGCCAATTTATTTGCTCCACTATTCGATTACTTTGTGGTGCAAGGGAATATCAAACGGAGGTTAGCGCGTAATGTCTAATAAAGAAACATTCGGTAAAACGATAGGGGTTGTGCTGGCGGTATGTCTGGTTTGTTCAATCATTGTGGCAGGATCTGCTGTTGGTCTTCGCGAAATGCAATTAGCGAATAAAGCGAAAGATAAACAGAATAATATTCTTGCTGTCGCCGGTTTACAAACGGATAAATCCAATAAAGAAATATTTTCTTCTAATATAGAGACGCGTTTAGTTGATTTAAGCAGCGGAAATTTTGCTCAAGATGTTGATCCTGAAGATTATGATCAACGTAAAGCGGCAAAAGATCCGCAGCGAAGTATCAAGCTCAACGGAAGGGAGAATATTGCAAGCATTGGCCGCCGGGCTAATTTAGCCACTGTTTACCTTGTCTCAGATGACCAGGGAAAATTGCAGCGTGTTATTCTGCCGGTACATGGAGCGGGTTTATGGTCAACTATGTATGCCTTTGTTGCTGTTAAAACAGATGGTAATACTATTGCAGCCATCACTTATTACGAACAGGGTGAGACTCCGGGATTAGGCGGGGAAGTTGAAAATCCGCGCTGGGTCAAACTTTGGCCGGGAAAAGAGTTATTTGATACCCAGGGCAACCCTGCAATCAGAGTTGTAAAAGGAGACGTTGCGCCGGATTCCAAGCATAAAATTGATGCTTTGTCAGGTGCTACAATGACCAGTGCTGGTGTTCAACATACTTTTACTTTTTGGTTCGGAGAGCAGGGCTTTGGTCCGTTTCTTAAAAAATTTCGTCAAGGAGCGCTAGCAAATGGCTAAATCTAATGAAATAAAGGCGGTTTTAACCTCGCCAATAATAAGCAATAACCCTATTACCTTACAGATTTTAGGGATTTGCTCCGCATTAGCCGTAACAAGTAAATTAGAAAACGCCGTTGTAATGACGATTGCCGTGCTTTTTGTAACTGCATTTTCTAACTTTTTTATCTCTACGATTCGTCATCACATCCCCAATAGCGTACGTATTATTGTACAGATGACCATTATTGCGTCTTTGGTTATTGTTGTTGACCAATTCCTGCGAGCATACGCATTTTCGATCTCTAAGCAATTGTCAGTATATGTAGGTTTAATCATCACGAACTGTATTGTAATGGGGCGGGCAGAAGCTTTTGCGATGAAGAATAAACCCATCGCAAGCTTTATGGATGGCGTAGGAAATGGACTAGGTTATGGCTTGATTCTTATTCTCGTTGGCGCTTTCCGTGAATTGTTCGGTTCCGGTTCTTTATATGGTTTTGTCATCTTACCATTAACCTCGAATGGCGGTTGGTATCAAAGTAATGGTTTATTGCTGCTGGCACCCAGTGCTTTCTTTATTGTTGGTGGAATTATCTGGGCTTTCCGGACTATCAGACCAGACCAAGTCGAGCCTAAGGAGTAAGTCAAATGGAACATTATCTTAGTATATTTGTGCGTTCTATTTTCATGGAAAATATGGCACTGGCTTTCTTTTTAGGCATGTGTACCTTCCTTGCGGTTTCTAAGAAAGTGAAAACTTCGATGGGCTTGGGCGTAGCAGTTATTGTTGTGCTAGGTATTTCAGTACCGGTTAACCAGATTATCTACTTTAATCTGCTCGCGCCGGGTGCGCTAGCATGGGCCGGTTTCCCGGCCGCTGATCTTAGCTTTTTAGGTTTCATTACCTTTATCGGCGTGATAGCTGCATTGGTACAAATTCTGGAAATGGTATTGGATAAATACTTTCCGGCTTTGTATCAGGCGCTCGGTATTTACCTGCCGCTTATTACCGTTAACTGTGCCATTTTGGGTGGTGTACTTTTCATGGTACAACGCGAATATGACCTGATTGAATCGGTTGTCTATGGCGTTGGCAGTGGTGTTGGTTGGATGTTGGCTATTGTTTTGTTAGCGGCGATCCGTGAAAAAATGAAATATTCAGACGTGCCAGCAGGGTTACGAGGATTGGGGATTACTTTTACAACTGCAGGACTAATGGCAATAGCCTTTATGTCCTTCTCCGGTATCCAACTGTAATCATTTAACATATCGAGGGGTTCGCCCCTCTTAAAACAAGGAAAAAGTCGATGGAAATATTTCTCGGCGTAGCCATGTTTACCATTATTATTTTAGCCTTAGTCGTGATTATTTTGGCGGCTAAAGCAAAGTTGGTAAGTACAGGCGATATTGAAATATCTATTAATAATGATGCGGATAAAACGGTTATTACTGAAGCTGGCGGGAAACTGCTCGGTGCTCTGGCAAATTCGGGTATCTTTATCTCTTCTGCCTGTGGTGGTGGTGGTACATGTGGTCAGTGTCGCGTTAAAATTAAATCAGGCGGGGGAGATATCCTTCCCACTGAATTAGATCATATTAATAAATTGGAGGCAAAAGAAGGTGAACGCCTAGCTTGTCAGGTCAGTGTTAAAGAAAACATGGACATTGAATTACCCGAAGAAATCTTTGGTGTAAAAAAATGGGAATGTACTGTTATCTCTAATGATAACCAGGCCACCTTTATTAAAGAGCTTAAATTACAAATACCTGATGGCGAGACTGTTCCTTTTAAAGCGGGTGGTTACATCCAGATAGAAGCCCCTGCTCATCATGTGAAATTCAGTGATTTTGATATTGAAGAGCAATATCGTGGCGACTGGGAGCATTTTGGTTTCTTTAAACTGGAATCAAAGGTTGATGATGAAACCATTCGCGCCTATTCAATGGCAAACTATCCCGATGAAGCCGGTATAATCATGCTCAATGTGCGCATCGCAACACCGCCGCCAAGAGATATGTCATTACCCTGTGGCAAAATGTCATCGTACATTTTCAGTTTAAAAACGGGTGATAAGGTCACTATTTCAGGCCCATTTGGTGAGTTCTTTGCCAAAGAAAGCGAAAATGAAATGATCTTTATCGGCGGTGGTGCTGGAATGGCGCCAATGCGCTCACATATTTTCGATCAGTTCGGTCGTTTGAAAACTAAGCGTAAAGTCAGTTTCTGGTACGGCGCACGTTCGAAACGAGAAATGTTTTATAAAGAGGATTTTGATGGCATCGCAGCTGAAAATGAGAATTTCCAGTGGCATGTTGCTTTAAGTGATCCGCAGAAAGAAGACAACTGGGACGGTTACACTGGTTTTATTCATAATGTGTTGTTGGAAAATTACTTAAAAGACCATGAAGCTCCTGAAGACTGTGAGTACTACATGTGTGGTCCACCGGTGATGAATGCTGCTGTTATTGCAATGCTTAAGGATTTAGGCGTTGAAGACGAAAATATCTTACTTGATGATTTTGGCGGTTAACTTTAATGTTTAAATCTGTATCACACTGGCTAGCCTTAATCGGGCTGGCCTTTTTTGTTTCGTCCTGCGCTAAAGTTATCCCGCAGGTTGTAGAAGTGCAGGGTAATACCATGGGCACATATTATCAGGTTAAATATGTGTTAAGTGCAGAGCAGCAGGGCGACAGTCGACTTTTGCTTTCAGCTATAAAATCCGGTATTGATCAACGACTGGAATTAGTTAACGATCAAATGTCGACCTATCGACCAGAGTCTGAGTTATCTCGTTTTAATAAAGCGGAAAAATCCTTAGTGGTGTCTGCGGCAACGCGCAAGGTGATTGAAGCATCCTTAAGATTATTTGAACAGAGCAATGGTGCATTTGATGTGACAGTCGGTCCACTGGTTAATTTGTGGGGCTTTGGTCCAGATAAAAAAGCCAATAAGATCCCCTCTGCACAGCTGATTGCCGAAAAACAAAAAACAGTAGGAAGCCAGTATCTGAGCGTCAATGGCAATACACTGAATAAAGCAATCCCTGAGTTGTATGTGGACTTGTCTGCCATTGCCAAGGGTTACGGGGTTGATGTAATTGCGGCCTATCTACAGGAAATTGGTATTAATAATTACCTTGTTGATATTGGTGGCGAACTAAGCTTAAAAGGGAAAAAACCGCAGAATAAACCCTGGATTGTGGCTATTGAGCGGCCCGTCGCGGGACAAAGTGTTCAGCGGGTGATAAATATTGGTGATAATGCAATAGCAACATCGGGCGATTACCGTAACTATTTTGAATTTGATGGTATACGTTACTCACACACTATCGATCCAACCACGGGCAAACCTATCAAACACAAGCTGGTATCGGTGACTGTTATTGACAAAAGTAGCATGATCGCAGATGGTTTAGCGACCGCAATTACAGTGCTTGGGCCTGAGCTTGGATTAGATTTTGCGAAAAAATACAATTTAGCCGTTTATTTGCTGGTTAAAGAAGGTGATAATGTTAGTGAATATTACACTTCTGATTTTGTACCTTTTTTTATTGAGGAAAAAGAATGATTTATTTTTTGGCAACCTTTACGGTTTTTTTACTTGTTGTGATAGCCATGGCGATTGGTTATATTTTTGATAAAAAAACAATCGCTGGCAGTTGCGGGGGATTAGCTTCCGTTGGCATCGACAAAGAATGCGATTGTCCTGATCCCTGTGATAACCGCAAAAAGAAAATTGCGCAGCAGCTTAGAACGGAAAAATTAACGGCCGAGCTACGCATCATATAGTGTTCTGCAATAATCGGTAATAAAAAGCGGGGCACTTTGCCCCCTTATTAGAATAAAACCCCAAGACACTGTTTTGGTTTTAGGTTGTTAGATTTCTGCAGCCAACGGTCTAACGCGTTGGCAAAATTTTGCTTCTCTTTGTCTCCAAATTTATTTGGCCGCCACTTAACTGTCACATGCTTCTTAGAACAAAATCCCAAGTCACTGTTTTGGTTTTAGCTTGTTAGATTTTTGCAACCAACGGTCTAAAGCGTTAGCAAAATTTTGTTTCTCTTTGTCTCCAAATTTATTTGGGCCGCCACTGATTTGTCCCATGCTCCTTAACTCTTCTGATAAATTGCGCATCGCCAGACGCTGGCGGATGTTTGCCTGAGTATAAAGCTCACCCCTTGGATTAAGGGCTGTTATCCCTTTCTCGACAATTTCAGCAGCCAGCGGTATATCCTGTGTGATCACCAGATCATTCACTACTGCATGTTTACTAATATAGTTATCTGCAACATCAAATCCCTGAGCCACCTGCACGGCTTTAACTAAAGCGCGTCTGGGAATAGGCAAAGGTGAATTAGCAACAAAAACCAATGCAGTGGCAGTGCGTTGACCTGCTCGTAATACCATCTCTCTTACCGGTACAGGGCAAGCATCAGCATCAATCCATATGGTCATTAATAATCCTTATTAAAAATAAAGATAATATAGCAAAAAATAACTATTTAATTAAATAGATAAAAAACAAGTAACATAATGAGTTAAGGTTGTCTTATTGTTGGCTTTTATATCACCTTTGTTTTTTTGTTAAATAGCAGTTGACTACCATTAGAAGACATATATACTAGATGCAGCTTGTAAGTTCGTTTTATATTTATGTTCGATGTTCCGTATTATGTACCGACTCCTATACTTCATAAGTAATAGCAACACTTCTAGCAAACTGCCTTGAACACGAGGTTAAATTACTCTTAATTAAATAGGATATTATTATGTCTACAACTACTGGTACAGTAAAATGGTTCAACGAATCTAAAGGTTTTGGTTTCATCGAGCAAGAAAATGGTCCTGACGTATTCGCTCATTTCAGCGCTATCTCAAGCACAGGTTTCAAAACTTTAACTGAAGGCCAAAAAGTACAGTTTACTGTTACTCAAGGTCAAAAAGGCCCTCAAGCAGAAAACATCGTAGCTCTTTAATATTGCTTCGATTGAGCTTTAATTAGTTCTTTCTAATTGAATAATAAGGTGAGTCAATGACTTGCCTTTTTTTATGCCCGTAAGAAAATTTTATCTATTTCCAGAGTATGATAGGTTTCTAGAATACTGACCCGCTAAGGAGTGAATTAAATGCGTTTGTGTGATACTCATATTGAAGAATATTTAGATGCCGGGAAAATCGTGATCACTCCGAGGCCACCAAAATCGTCAATTTCAGGTGTTAGCGTCGATATCCGTTTAGGTAATGAATTCAGGGTCTTTAGCGAACATACAACGCCCTATATTGATCTTTCTGGCCCTAAAGAAGAAGTCTCTTCCGCACTTGATAAAGTGATGAGTGAACCCATTATCCTTGCAGAAAATGAAGCCTTTTTCCTGCATCCTGGAGAACTGGCATTAGCAGTAACCTATGAAAAGGTCACTTTACCGGCAGATGTGGTTGGTTGGTTGGATGGCCGTTCTTCACTGGCACGTCTCGGATTGATGGTACATGTTACTGCTCATCGAATTGATCCGGGTTGGTCAGGGAAAATTGTTTTAGAGTTTTATAACAGTGGTAAATTACCCTTGGCATTACGACCTGAAATGACCATTGGCGCTTTAAATTTTGAAGTACTGTCCGCTCCCGCCGCCAGACCCTATAACAAACGTGTTGATGCCAAATACCAAGGTCAGCAGGGCGCCGTTGCCAGCCGTATTAATCAAGATAGTTAATTCCAAACGTATCAAATAGGTGATCAGCCTTGCTGGTTAAAATCAACTCTATCTGTGTTATGAGTTTATTCAGAAGGTCCTTTTCTTCACCACTTCGTGGCCAGCTAAAGCTGTTCAAAATTGTTCCATACAATTTTGTGGAAAAAGAATAGCTACTTCCTGCAATTCATGCCTTGCTAGTGTTGATTTTTCCTACGCAATGCAAGCTCACATCTTTAATACATTTGGTATAACCTCTTCGGGTGTTAACCAATAGCGTTATTAAGCGGAAAAAACCGATTAATTTATTAATCGGTTTTTTGTTCCCCCAATTAATGACTAAAAAAGACCAAAATGCTCTATAGATGGATTTTAATTTATCTCCCTACCTCTGTATAATACCCGCACCGTTGAATTTAATTATATCACCAAGGAATTTTGATGTCAGAGCAAGGATTTACAACAAAAATAGTGCATTCAGACCATCTTCTGGAGTTAGAATATGGGGCTATCCATGCTCCTATCCATAATTCTGTACCCTATGGCTTCGCAGATGTGCAGGGTTTAATTGATGTTTTCCAAGGTACAAAGCCGGGTCATGCTTATGCGCGCTCATCGACACCCACTATTGATGCCTTGCAGCATAAAATAAAACAGATGGACAATGGCATAGCGACGCTGGTTTTTTCATGCGGCATGTCCGCAATAGTGACCACATTTTTAACCCTGTTAAAAAGCGGTGATCACCTTATTTGCAGCCATTATCTCTTTGGCAATACCAGAAGCATGATTGGTACGCTTGAAGGTTATGGTATTGAAGTTACTTTTGTAGATTCAACTGACATTGAACAAGTAAAAGCCGCACAACAGTCCAATACACGGATGGTTTTTG
This sequence comes from Psychromonas sp., assembly GCA_047632875.1. Taxonomy (GTDB): domain Bacteria; phylum Pseudomonadota; class Gammaproteobacteria; order Enterobacterales; family Psychromonadaceae; genus Psychromonas. The sequence continues at coordinate 16,065 of JBLIEH010000012.1, forward strand.
TCGAAACTATCGCTAACCCCGCGACTCAAATTAGTGCCTTAGATGAGATTGGTGATTTTTGTGAAGCGCAAGGTTTAGTGTATGTAGTTGATAATACCTTGACTTCCAGTTACCTGTTTGATGCGGTAAAAGTCAAAGCAAGCTTGATTATCACCTCCCTTTCTAAATATGTTGCTGGGCATGGTAATGCCTTGGGTGGCTCAGTCACCGATACGGGATTATTTGACTGGCAAACTTACCCGAATATTTTTGAAGCTTACCGCACCGGTGACAGCAAAATGTGGGGCATAGGCCAAATAAAGAAAAAAGGCTTAAGGGATATGGGAGCTTGTATCAGTTCGCAAACCGCACACCTTATTTCTGTCGGCAGTGAAACCATGGAGCTGCGTATGCAGCGCCAGTGTGAAAACGCAGCCGTATTAGC
>JBLIEH010000013.1:0-15315 GCA_047632875.1 Psychromonas sp.
ATCGTCTGTTGTTACGTGAAGATAATGCCGATGCGCGATTAACAGAAAAAGGCCGTGAGTTGGGGCTTGTTGATGATATTCGCTGGAAAGCATTTAGCGAGAAACAAGAAGCGGTAGAAACTGAAATTCAACGATTAAAAAATCAATGGATTAATCCTTATTCTGACAATGCGCAGCAAATAAATGAATTATTAAAAGCGCCAATGCAGCGTGAAAGTACGCTTGAAGCGATGATCCGTCGACCAGAAGTGAGTTATCAAAGTTTAATCTCAATTGATGGATTAGGGCCTGTTATCAAAAATGAACAAGCTGCTGAGCAAGTTGAAATTAAAATAAAATACCAGGGTTATATAGATCGTCAACTTGATGAAATAGAAAAACTTAAACGTAATGAAGATACTTTATTACCTCATAATCTGGATTACGCTGAGATTAAAGGTTTATCCAATGAAGTGACTGCTAAGTTAAACGATACTAAGCCCGAAAATATTGGTCAAGCTTCCAGAATTTCAGGGGTCACACCGGCTGCAATATCTATTTTATTAATTTATATAAAGAAAAATTCTCTAAGACGTAAGGTTATATAAATGAGTCTGCTTGAAAAGTTACAAAAGTTAATTGATCAAACAGCACTTGAAGTGACCGAACAACAAAAGCAACAGTTAGTGCAGCTGGTCGAGTTATTAAACAAGTGGAATAAAGCTTACAATCTCACTTCTGTAAGAGATCCGGAGCAAATGCTTGTTAAACATATAATGGACAGTATAGTTGTCTCTCCTTATCTGACAGGAGAACGCTTTATTGATGTTGGTACGGGGCCTGGCTTGCCCGGGTTGCCACTCGCAATCCTGAATCCCGATAAACAATTTGTTTTATTAGATAGCCTGGGTAAACGCTTGCGATTTATTCGTCAAGCGCTGTTGGAACTGGGTTTAAAGAATGTTGTAGCAGTGCAAAGCCGGGTGGAAGACTATCAACCCGAGGATAAATTTGATGTTGTTCTCAGCCGCGCATTTGCTTCACTGCATGATATGTTGTATTGGTGTAAACATTTACCCCATGAAAAGGGACATTTTCTCGCCTTAAAAGGTCAATTTCCGGTGCAAGAAATAACAGATATGGATAAAGAGTTTGAATTTATAGAATCAATTTCATTACAAGTGCCAACACTTGAAGGCGAACGTTGTTTGGTTAAAATTAAATGTATTTAATTAATCAGGATCTTTCGATGAGAGATCATTGTGTGACAACCGCTTAGCTCAGAGTCTGTATTTTCAAGTCGTTTGGCTATGGTATTCATTTTAATTAAGAGTAGGGCTTGTGGGAAAAATAATTGCGATAGCAAATCAAAAAGGTGGTGTAGGTAAAACAACAACCTGCGTCAATCTCGCCGCTTCAATGGCTGCAACCAAACGTAAGGTGTTGGTGATTGATTTAGATCCACAGGGTAATGCAACCATGGGAAGTGGTGTTGATAAATATGAAGTTGCTTATAGTGCTTACGATTTATTGATTGATGAGTTACCGCTGGATCAAGTTGTAGAAGTTGAAACAACCGGAGGTTATCACCTGGTTGCGGCAAACAGCGATGTGACCGCTGCTGAAGTGAAACTAATGGAATTTTTTGCGCGAGAAACGCGCTTACGCAGTGCATTAGCAAATTACAAAGATAATTATGATTATATTTTTATTGACTGCCCGCCTTCGTTAAATATGCTGACAGTCAATGCCATGACGGCTGCCGATTCTGTTTTAATTCCAATGCAGTGTGAATATTATGCCTTAGAGGGCTTAACTGCGCTGGTTGATACTATCAGTAAGCTCGCATCCGTGGTTAATTCAGGTCTTAAGATCGAAGGTATTTTACGCACTATGTATGATCCCCGTAATCGCCTTTGTTCAGATGTCTCTGATCAATTAAAAAAACACTTTGGTGAAAAAGTTTATCGCACTATTATTCCGCGCAATATCCGCTTAGCGGAAGCGCCAAGTTTTAGTACTCCGGTTATGTATTATGACAAAAACTCAAGTGGTGCAAAAGCTTATCTGGCATTAGCGGGTGAAATATTGCGCCGCGAAGAAAAACTTGAGCAACAAAGTGTTAGCACGGTCTAAAGAGGGATTATTATGTTAGGGAAAAAAAGAGGTTTAGGCAAAGGACTCGATTCTTTATTAAACAGTAGTTCATCCCACCGTCAAAAACAGGTTTCTCATGACGCTAATGCCGAAAAAACCCAACATCTGGTTGACGATGTTGCTGTTAAGGGGATATTAAGAGATATTGATGTCAATTATCTGCATCCAGGAAAATATCAACCTAGAAGAGAGATGGACAACAAAGCATTAGACGAGCTGGCTAACTCAATCCATGCGCAAGGTATCATCCAACCGCTCATTATTAGAGAAACCGGTCATCAAAAATATGAGATTATTGCTGGAGAGCGTCGTTGGAGAGCCGCTAAAATTGTGGGTCTGGCAAATGTGCCCTGTTTAATTAAAAATGTTGAAGATAATGCGGCAATCGCCATCGCATTAATAGAAAACATTCAACGCGAAAACCTCAATTCGATGGAAGAAGCCGTTGCATTAAAACGTCTTTTAGAAGAATTTGAGTTAACCCATATTGAAGTCGCTAAGGCAGTTGGGAAATCGCGTACCACTATCAGTAATTTATTAAGATTAAATAATTTAAATGAAGACGTTAAATTATTATTAGAGCACGGTGATATTGATATGGGCCATGCCCGAGCGCTGTTAAGTTGTGAAAAAAACAAGCAATTTGAATTAGCCAAGGCAGTTGTTGAAAAATCATTAAGCGTGAGAAAAACAGAATTATTAGTAAAAAAAGCTTTAAATCCTCAACCGCCAAAAGAGACTCCCCTACCCTGTCAAAAATCGGAACATATTATTAACATATTTCAAAATAAATTTGGATTATCAGTAAGTGCTAAACCAGGTAAAAAAAAGGCCGGTCAATTGGTTATTAATTACAGTTCGCTGGATGATTTAGAAGAATTAATGCTCAAAATTAATCTGGATCAATGAAAGTCGATATAAAAAAAGATTATTGATCTATAGCGCATATATAGTCCCTAAACTGACCTCTTATATTGCATTGACTTAGATGTTGCTATAGTCTTCACCTCGATTTAATATGTTGGTTGCAATAGCTTTCAACGCGTATGTTAAATAATTAAAGGAAACAAAAATGGTTGATAAACTGGCAAAAGACAGTCAGAAAGCGGGACTTAAATTGGTTGCTTTTCAATTGTTACTTGTTCTTTTTATTGCACTGATATTAACGGTTTTTTCTTCAACTAAATCAGGATATTCAGGTTTAGCGGGGGGAATGACTTTTATACTTCCTAATCTGATTTTTGTTTTAATGACGTTTGCGCATGCAGGTGCCAGTAAAACAGCATTAGTACTTAGGGGGTTTTATGGCGGAGAGGCGGTTAAAATTTTTCTTGTTGTGATTTTATTAAGTGTATTTTTGAAATATGGAAGCTTATCTTTACAGGCTTTTTATATCTCTTTTTCACTCTTAGTTATCTCACAATGGTTAGCTCCTTTCTTTTTTTACAACAACAGTAGGATGAAACATGGCTGATGATAGTGGAGCTATAACTTCATCTGAGTATATTCAACACCATTTAACCAATCTCACTTGGAGTGTAGATGGTGGTTGGAATGTTCACGATGCTGGTTTTTGGACTTTTCACGTCGATTCTCTATTATTTTCAATAGGGCTCGGTGTGCTCTTCCTGTGGCTGTTCCGTAGTATCGCTAAAAAAGCAACAACAGATGTACCTGGAAATTTACAATGCTTAATCGAAATAGTGATCGAATTTGTCGATCAAAATGTCAAAGATACTTTTCATGGCAAAAATGCTATGATAGCGCCTTTAGCATTAACTATATTCGTTTGGGTTTTCCTTATGAATCTGATGGATTTAATTCCAGTTGATCTTTTACCAAGCGCTGCTCAAGCGGTCGGAATACCTTATCTTAAAGTTGTACCTACCACTGATTTAAACGTCACACTGGGTATGTCATTAAGTGTATTTGCTTTAATCATCTTCTATAGCATTAAAATAAAAGGCATTGGCGGATTCGTTAAAGAATTGACCATGCAGCCTTTTAATCACCCTGCTTTTATTCCTGTAAACTTAATCCTTGAGTTAGTAACGCTGTTAGCGAAACCTGTCTCGCTTGGTTTGCGTTTATTTGGAAATTTATATGCAGGCGAGTTAATCTTTATTTTGATCGCTATGTTAGGTATGTGGCAATTACCATTACACTTTATATGGGCTGTATTCCATATTTTAATTATTGTTCTGCAAGCCTTTATCTTTATGATGTTGAGTATTGTATATCTCAGTATGGCGCATGAAGATCATTAATTAATCAGGTATAACATTAATTTTGCTTTTATAAGCAGTTTTTTATTAAAATTTAAATATATATTTATTCGGAGAATTTCATGGAAACAGTATTAGGTTTTACTGCAATTGCTGTAGCGCTTTTAATTGGTCTAGGCGCTGCGGGCACAGCAATCGGTTTTGGCATTTTAGGTGGTAAATTCCTAGAGGGTGCCGCACGTCAACCTGAAATGGCACCTATGTTACAAGTGAAAATGTTCATCGTTGCAGGTCTTATTGATGCAATCGCAATGATCGGTGTTGGTATTGCATTATTCTTTACTTTTGCAAACCCATTCCTAGGTCAACTTGCGGGCTAAGTAACGGATCCTAATTAACCACATTATTGAGGAGCTGTTATGGATATAAACGCAACCCTATTAGGCCAAGCTATCGCATTTGCGGTATTTGTTTGGTTCTGTATGAAGTATGTGTGGCCACCACTTCTTGCGGCGATAGAAGTTCGTCAAAAGAAAATTTCTGATGGTTTAACACAAGCTGAACGTGCAGGGAAAGATCTTGAATTAGCACAAGCTAAAGCAACTGAAAAGTTGAAAGAAGCTAAGGCACAAGCTGCTGTAATTGTTGATCAAGCAAATAAACGTCGTGCACAAATTATTGAAACAGCAAAAGATGAAGGTCAAATCGAGCGTAAAAAAATAATTGCGCAAGGTGAAGCCGAAGTTGAAGCCGAAATCAATCGTGCCCGTGAAAAGTTACGCCGACAAGTTTCCAGCCTTGCTATTGCGGGTGCTGAGAAAATTATTAAGCGTACTGTCGATAAAGAAGCGAACAGCGACATTATCGATAAATTGGTTGCTGAACTATAAGGAGCGAGCTTATGTCTGAATTGACTACCGTAGCTCGTCCTTATGCAAGAGCTGCTTTTGAATTTGCCGTTGATAATAACAAGATCGAAGCTTGGTCTGAGATGCTGTTTTTTACCGCTGAAGTTGTTAATAATCCAACGATGGTAAAATTATTAACCAGTGATAAAGCTGCACAAGAGCTAGCCAAACTATTTCTTAATGTTTGTGAAAACCAACTCGATGAGAGTGGTCAGAACTTAATTAAAATAATGGCTGAAAATGGACGTTTGAGTGTTTTACCTCGCGTTGCACAACTTTTCGCTGCATTAGAAGATGAGCATAAAAAACAGATCGACGTAACCGTCGTCTGTGCTTATGGTCTTTCTAAAAAGCAGCAAAATGAGTTGAGTAAATCGTTAGAAAAACGTCTCGCACGAAAAGTAAATCTACATTGTAGTATTGATAAAACCCTAATTGCCGGATTGGTAATTACTGCGGGTGACTTAGTGATTGATAGCTCTGCTAAAGGTCAACTAGGTCGATTATCTAATACTTTACAATCTTAATGGGAAATTGGCATGCAACTGAATTCCACTGAAATCAGCGACCTTATCAAGCAACGAATTGGAAAATTCGAGGCCGTAAGTGAAGCACGTAATGAAGGTACAATCGTTTCCGTAAGCGATGGTATTGTTCGTATCAATGGCCTTGCTGAATGTATGCAGGGTGAGATGATTGAGCTACCAAATGGTGGCTTTGCCATGGCACTTAACCTTGAGCGTGACTCTGTAGGTGCTGTAGTAATGGGACCTTTCCGTGATCTTCGTGAAGGTCAAAAGGTTAAATCAACTGGACGTATTCTTGAAGTGCCAGTAGGTAAAGGTTTGTTAGGTCGTGTTGTAAACACACTTGGCGCACCCATTGATGGTAAAGGCCCGATTGAAAATGACGGTTACTCCCCAATTGAAGTAATCGCACCCGGCGTAATCGATCGTAAATCTGTTGATCAACCGGTGCAAACTGGCTGGAAATCAATCGATTCAATGGTTCCAATTGGCCGCGGCCAACGTGAATTAATCATCGGTGACCGTCAAGTCGGTAAAACGGCTATTGCAATAGATGCAATCATTAACCAAAAAGACACTGGATTATTTTCAATCTATGTTGCGATTGGTCAGAAAGCATCAACCATTGCAAACGTGGTCAATAAACTTGAAGAGCATGGCGCATTAGAAAATACTATTGTTGTTGTTGCTTCTGCATCTGAAACGGCTGCGCTGCAATACCTGGCACCTTATGCAGGTTGTTCTATGGGTGAATACTTCCGTGACCGTGGTGAAGACGCGCTGATTGTCTATGACGATCTGTCTAAACAAGCTGTTGCTTACCGTCAAATTTCACTGCTGCTTAAACGTCCGCCTGGTCGTGAAGCATACCCTGGTGATGTTTTCTACCTTCACTCTCGTCTTCTTGAACGTGCATCTCGTGTAAGCGCAGCTTACGTTGAGGCCTTTACTAAAGGTGCAGTGAAAGGTAAAACCGGTTCTTTAACTGCGTTACCTATCATTGAAACACAAGGCGGGGATGTATCTGCCTTTGTACCTACTAACGTAATTTCAATTACTGACGGTCAGATATTTTTAACAACTGAGCTGTTTAATAGTGGGATTCGTCCTGCGGTTGATCCGGGTATTTCTGTATCCCGTGTTGGTGGTTCTGCGCAATGTAAAGTTATTAAAAAGCTAGCGGGTGGTATTCGTACCGCACTGGCTCAATACCGTGAATTAGCTGCCTTTGCACAGTTTGCTTCGGATCTTGATGAAACAACACGTAAACAGCTTGACCACGGTAAGAAAGTAACTGAATTAATGAAGCAAAAACAATATGCTCCAATGTCAGTTGCTGAACAAGCGTTATCACTGTTTTCAGCAGAGAAAGGTTATCTAAATGATGTTGATGTTTCAGACGTTCTAAGCTTTGAATCATCTCTGCTCTCTTATGCTAAAAATGAGCATGCTGAGTTCTATGCTCAACTTAATGAAACCGGTGATTACAGCAAAGAAATTGAAGGTCAATTCCATAAAATATTGGAAACTTTCAAAGCGACGCAAACCTGGTAATTAGTTAACTACTTAGACGGTTAATTAATCATTAATTAGGAGCTAGAAAATGGCCGGCGATAAAGAAATTAGAAATAAGATCGCGAGTGTTAAAAATACTCAAAAAATCACTGGTGCCATGGAAATGGTTGCAGCATCAAAGATGCGTCGTGCGCAATTGCGTATGACCAACAGTCTTTCTTATGCTAAAACCATGCGCAAAGTGATTGGTCATATCGCACTTGGTGAATTGGAATATCACCACGCTTATCTTCAAGAAAGAGAGATAAGTCGAGTTGGTTATATTGTTATTTCAAGTGATCGTGGTTTATGTGGCGGTTTAAATATTAACTTATTTAAACCGCTTGTTGCAGCAATGAAAAAGCACTCGGAAGCGAATGTTGAAGTTGATTTAGCTGTAATAGGTTCTAAAGCCGCCGCATTCTTCAATGGATTAGGCGCTAATGTAGTTGCTCAAAACTCAGGTTTAGGTGACGCACCATCAGTTAATGATTTAATTGGTTCGGTGAAAATTATGTTAGATGCTTATGACGAAGGTAAACTCGATCGTTTGTATATAGTGAACAATAAATTCATTAGTACTATGGTACAAGAACCTACAATCAGCCAATTATTACCCCTGCCCAAAGCAGAAGGTGATAAGGAAGTTGCGTCTGATCGCTGGGATTACATTTACGAAGGTGAGCCAAAAGATATTTTGGATTCATTATTAGTTCGTTATGTGGAGTCTCAAGTGTATCAGGGTGTTGTGGAAAACTTAGCCTGTGAACAAGTTTCTCGTATGATTGCCATGAAATCGGCAACCGATAATGCGGGTGATATGATTGATGATTTACAACTTGTTGCCAATAAAGCACGTCAATCTGCAATTACTCAGGAACTTTCTGAGATTTGTAGTGGTGCGGCTGCGGTATAAGCAGATTAACAAATTTTAGAGGATCAGAGATGAGTACAGGTAAAATCATTCAGGTTATCGGTGCTGTTGTGGATGTTGAATTCCCACAAGAAACTGTGCCGAATATATACAGTGCCTTGATCGTGACGGCAAAGAATCTAACCATGGAAGTGCAGCAACAAATTGGCGGCGGCGTTGTTCGTTGTATCGCCATGGGTGCTTCTGATGGTTTGAGTCGCGGTTTAGAAGTGACTGATACAGGTAATCCAATTACAGTACCCGTTGGTACGGCAACCTTAGGCCGTATCATGAATGTACTGGGTGAGCCTATTGATATGTGTGGTGAAATTGGTGCAACTGAGCATTACGGAATTCACCGCGAAGCCCCTACATACGAAGAGCAATCAGCTTCTGTCGCTACACTAGAAGTAGGTATTAAAGTTATAGACTTAATATGCCCATTCTCTAAAGGTGGTAAAATCGGCCTATTTGGCGGTGCGGGTGTTGGTAAAACAGTTAACATGATGGAACTTATCAATAATATCGCCTTAAAACATTCAGGTTTGTCTGTTTTTGCCGGTGTTGGTGAGCGTACTCGTGAAGGTAACGATTTCTACTTTGAAATGCAGGAAGCCGGCGTTGTTAACGTTGAAAAACCTGAGTTATCAAAAGTAGCGATGGTTTACGGTCAAATGAATGAGCCACCAGGAAACCGTTTACGCGTCGCCCTGACTGGTTTGACTATGGCTGAGCGTTTCCGTGATGAAGGTAAAGACGTATTATTATTTATTGATAACATATACCGTTATACCCTTGCTGGAACTGAAGTATCTGCTTTACTAGGCCGTATGCCTTCTGCCGTTGGTTATCAACCAACACTTGCGGAAGAGATGGGTGTTCTGCAAGAGCGTATTACTTCAACTAAGACGGGTTCTATTACATCAATCCAAGCGGTATACGTACCTGCGGATGACTTAACCGATCCGGCTCCGGCAACAACCTTTGCTCACTTAGACGCAACCGTTGTACTTAACCGTAGCATTGCATCAATGGGTCTATACCCGGCGATCGATCCCTTAGATTCTACATCTCGTCAACTTGATCCATTAGTTGTTGGCCAAGAGCACTATGATATCGCACGTGGCGTACAGGGTACCCTGCAACGTTATAAAGAGCTTAAAGATATTATTGCGATTCTGGGTATGGATGAATTATCTGAAGAAGATAAGCTGGTCGTATCTCGCGCACGTAAAATTGGCAATTTCTTAACTCAGGCTTATCACGTAGCAGAAGTATTTACTGGTGACCCGGGTATGTACGTACCACTTAAAGACACATTAGCTGGCTTTAAAGGATTACTCGCTGGCGATTATGATGATCTCCCTGAGCAAGCGTTCCTATATATAGGTGCGATTGAAGAAGCTGTTGAAAAAGCGAAAAAAATGTAATAGCTGGAGATAACTATGAGTAAAGCAATGACTACACATTTAGATGTTGTGAGTGCTGAAGAATCTCTTTTTTCTGGACGCGTTTCACATCTGCAAGTTTCAGGTCAAGAAGGTGAACTGGGTATTATGCCCGGTCATACGCCACTGCTAACGCCCATTAAGCCAGGAATGGTGAAAATGGTTAAACAGCATGGTGACGAAGAGGTTTTTTATATCTCTGGTGGTTTTCTTGAGGTGCAGCCTGGTGGTGTAACCGTGCTTGCTGATACTGCTATTCGAGGTCAAGATCTTGATAAAGCTAAAGCAGAAGAAGCTAAACGCACGGCACAAGAGCAAATGTCAAATCCGAGTAAGGATATTGATTATGCCCTTGTTACTGCTCAACTAGCACAAGCAATTGCAAAACTGCGTGTTATTAAGATGCTCCGAAAGTAATATTAACATTTTATCAAAAAAGGCGACTTATTAGTCGCCTTTTTTATTTTTATTAAACAGACAGTTTATCCATTTTAATCACCCATTCAGGGAGTTCATTTCTTCCTTTTTCTGAAATACTGTAAACACCCCTTTCAATTTTTTCAAACCAACCATAATAATTATCCCTTAAAAACAGCGTTGCCTGCGGTTCATCGATGGCATTTTTTATTTCAACACCACGACTAGAAGGCAATTCTGCTAAGTATTGTGCCACTCTAATACAACGTTGCCGGTAAGCCGTTAAAACGGCTCTCGTGGATTTAGAACCCCCTTTTTGCGGATCACCGAGCCGCTTTGAAAACTCTTTTAGCAATGCACCTTGTTTACGTTTATTTTTACGGGGTAGGTAATCATCCGGGTCATTGACCACTTCGACATATTGTCGCTCTTTTTGCATATCAACAACAATCAAACCAATGCCCAAACGCTTGATCAGTTTTTTGACTTTGGCTGCCTGTTTTTTATAAAGGGGGATGTTTTTGGGAATGGCAATATAGACAGTATCTGCGAGAGCTAAACGGTCAACCGCTTGTAATAATAAGGTGATATTCAAACTTAACTTCAGTTCAATAATGATCAATGCATTGTCTAAATGAGGATCACTTTTTTTAGCGACTATATCACAATCACTGATTTCACCTTTAACCTGATAACCGAGGTTTTCAAGGAAGCTTTTGATTGGCAGGTAGAGATCAGATTCTTTGAGTTTGTTATTCATTTAAGTTTTTCTATCTGGGATGTCGAGTTTAAGTCGATTGATTGTTAACAATTTAAACCAATATTAATGATTTTTAGGTTAACACAAAAAACAATTCTAAGCTGCGCAGATCCTCCCCGTTGTCTTTTTCTGGCTATATACTAGCGCAATAATATAAGCAGTACGGTTGATTTTTATGACAGTTCTGCTCTTTTAATATTAAATTTTTTGTTGTTTTAATATTAATCAATAATATCGCCTTATTCTTAACTGCAATATATCTCATCTAACTGATTGGCATTGGTATAATAATCTACCATAGGTATAATGGCAGTCATTTTCTTATCATCAACTCTAAGCCTAAATTATGCAAAAATTCGATACTAAAACGTTTCAAGGGCTCATTCTTGCATTGCAAGATTTTTGGGCTCGTCAAGGTTGCGCTATTGTTCAACCGCTTGATATGGAAGTGGGTGCCGGTACCTTTCATCCGCAAACATTTTTACGTTCAATTGGCCCCGAGCCAATGAGCAGTGCATACGTGCAACCCTGTCGTCGCCCTACCGATGGCCGTTATGGCGAAAATCCAAACCGTCTGCAGCAGTATTATCAATTCCAAGTGGTTTTAAAGCCTTCACCAAAAAACATTCAAGAGCTTTACTTAAAGTCGCTTGAGGAAATCGGTATTGATACCTCCATTCATGATATCCGCTTTGTAGAGGATAACTGGGAATCACCCACACTTGGAGCATGGGGACTCGGTTGGGAGATCTGGTTAAACGGTATGGAAGTCACGCAGTTTACTTATTTCCAGCAAGTGGGTGGCTTAGAGTGTTCGCCAGTGACCGGTGAAATAACCTATGGGCTGGAGCGTATTGCAATGTACGTGCAGGGCGTTGAAAGCATTTATGACCTTGTCTGGACCGACGGTCCAATGGGTAAAATCACTTATGGTGATATTTTCCATCAAAATGAAGTTGAGCAGTCAGCTTATAACTTTGAGCATGCCGACGTAGAGGCTTTATTTGCACAGTTTGATCAGTGCGAAAAAGACAGCCAAAAACTGATCGAAGCGGGACTCGCATTGCCCGCCTATGAGCAAGTAATGAAAGCATCTCACGCTTTTAACCTGCTCGATGCCCGTCATGCTATCTCAGTTACCGAGCGTCAACGTTACATACTTCGCGTGCGGGCATTATCAAAAGCAGTCGCTGAAGCGTATTACGCTAAGCGTGAAGCGCTTGGTTTCCCACTTTGCAAAAACCTAGTTAAATAGAGGCAAGTTTCATGTCACAAGAAAATTTATTGATTGAACTGGGGACCGAAGAGTTACCTCCAAAATCACTGCGTCAGCTTGCCGAATCTTTTGCAAGTAATGTTGAAGCTGAATTAAATAAAGCGGAACTATCCTTTGATAGCGTTCGCTGGTTAGCATCTCCGCGCCGTCTGGCATTAGTTATTGCTAACTTATCGGACTCGCAAGCGGATAAAATAGTGGAAAAACGCGGTCCTGCGGTAAACGTTGCCTTTGATGCCGAAGGTCAAGCGACCAAAGCTGCACAGGGTTGGGCGCGTTCAAACGGTATTAGCGTTGAACAAGCTGAACGTCTTATCACCGATAAAGGTGAATGGTTACTATTCAAGTCAGAGGTTAAAGGGTTATCCATTGATCAACTGATCCCTGAAATCGCTGCGCGTGCATTGACCAAGTTGCCTATTTCTAAGCCGATGCGTTGGGGATCTGAGAGCACACAATTTATCCGCCCTGTTCATACTGTTACCATGTTATTTGGTGCGCAGTTAATTCAAGGTGAGTTATTAGGTGTTCAATCGGACCGCATTATTCGTGGCCATCGCTTTTTAGGCGAAGCTGAATTGGTTATTGATCATGCTGATCAATACGAAGCATTATTAGATGATAGCGGCAAAGTGATTGTTGATTATGAACGCCGTAAAGCGATTATTCGTGATCAGGTTGAGGCATTAGCGGCCCATGAAAATGGTGTTGCAGCCATTGACGAAAGTTTACTTGAAGAAGTGACTTCACTCGTTGAGTGGCCGGTAACTTTAGTGGGATCCTTTGAAGAAAAGTTTTTAGCAGTACCCTCTGAAGCACTGATCTATACGATGAAAGACAATCAAAAATACTTCCCTGTATTAGATAAAGACGGCAAGCTGTTACCGCGCTTTATTTTTGTTTCTAATATCGTCAGTCGAGATCCTGCCCAGGTGGTAAGTGGTAACGAAAAAGTGATTCGCCCGCGTTTAGCCGATGCTGAATTCTTTTTCGAAACCGATAAGAAAAACACTTTAGCAAGCCGTTTAGAATCTTTATCGAGTGTTTTATTTCAGCAGAAATTAGGCACCTTAAAAGAAAAATCTGAACGTATTGCTAATGTTGCTGAAGATATCGCACTGCAAATTAAAACTGATACAAAACATGCTCAACGTGCCGGTCTGTTATCTAAAACAGATTTAATGACCGATATGGTCATGGAGTTTCCCGATGTGCAGGGCATTATGGGAATGCATTATGCGTTACATGATGGTGAAGATAATGAAGTTGCTATCGCCTTAAATGAGCAATATTTACCGCGTTTTGCGGGTGATAAATTACCCACATCTTTAGTGGCATGCGCTGTATCTTTAGCAGATAAACTCGATACTTTAGTGGGTATTTTTGGTATTGGTCAAGCCCCAAAAGGCGCAGCTGATCCCTTTGCACTGCGTCGCGCTGCAATAGGTTTATTGCGTATTATTACCGACAAAAATTTAGATCTGGATATAGTCGAATTGGCTGAAATTGCAAAACTGCAATACGGTAATAAATTAACTAACATCAACGTTACCCAGGATGTGGTGGATTTCTTATTTGCCCGATTCCGTGCGACTTATCAAGCTAACGGTTATTCAGTTGAATTGATTCAATCGGTATTGGATCGTCGCCCCACCAAACCGGTTGATTTTGAAAAACGTATTCAAGCTGTTGCCAAGTTCCAAACCTTACCAGAAGCTGCTCCAATCGCAGCCGCAAATAAACGCATCAGTAATATATTAGCTAAAGTAAAAGGTGATATAAATGCAGAGGTAGACCCTTCTTTACTGCAGGAGCCCGCTGAAATCAAATTATCGGAAATTTTAGGCTCTCTAGAATCAACTTTAAGCCCTTTATTTGACAACTTAGACTACGAGTCAGCCTTATTCGAACTCGCTGCTCTGAGAGGCCCTGTGGACGAATTCTTTGATAATGTCATGGTGATGGCCGAAGATCCGGCTATCAAACAGAACCGTCTGGCTATTTTAAATCGTCTGCGTAACTTGTTTTTAAAAATTGCCAATGTATCTGTTTTGTAATTAATTAATTTTTTTCCTTATTGATGTTTTAGGTTAAGGAAAAAATCTATAAAAAGCTCAGTTTTTACTGAGCTTTTTTGTTTCACGTGAAACTTATTGCCGGAAAAATGTGACTAATTCGCAAAACCATGAGTACGCCTAAATCGTCTTTGCGACAATAGATAACTTGATTAACCCTATTACAGTCAATATCAAACCTGCTTGAAATTTTACTATTTTATGTAAAAAAAGATTAAAGGAACAAAAATGCCCTACTCATTATTTGGAAATAAATTTACACAACATTCAGGCATCACTGAATTAATGGATGATCTTAATGAAGGTGTCCAGGGAGGAGATGATATTTTAATGTTGGGTGGGGGAAATCCAGCCGCCATTCCAGAGATACAAAATAGGCTGCAGGAGCTGATGCAGCAATTATTATCGGAAGGAAAGTTAATCAACACCTTAGCAAATTATGACGGCCCCCAGGGGAAAACGACCTTTATTAATGCGCTGGTTGAGTTATTTAATGATCTCTATGATTGGAAATTAACGGCACAAAATATCATGCTCACTAATGGCAGTCAGAATGCATTCTTCTATCTGTTTAACCTGCTGGCGGGTAATTTTAGTGGTGATAAAAAGAAAAAAATATTATTTCCCTTAGCACCCGAATACATAGGTTATGCGGATGCCAGTGTTTCTGAAGATGCTTTTGTCGCACAGCGGCCTAAAATAACAGAATTAGCGGACGGATTTTTTAAATATAACGTTGATTTTGATGCCTTGAAAATAACTTCAGATGTGGGGGCTATCTGCGTTTCTCGCCCGACAAATCCGACGGGTAACGTATTAACGGATGATGAGATAAATCATCTTGATAGACTCGCAAAAAAGAACAACATTCCGTTAATTATCGATAATGCCTACGGGACGCCCTTTCCTAATATTATTTTTGAAAAGGCAACGCCCTTCTGGAACGCTAATACTATCCTGTGTTTAAGTTTATCTAAGTTTGGATTACCCGGCGCACGTTGCGGTATCGTTATCGCAAAGCCTGAAATTATTAAAGCCATGTCTAGTTTATCAGGAATTACGGCTTTATCTCCAGG
>JBLIEH010000014.1:0-15006 GCA_047632875.1 Psychromonas sp.
AAGTACCCGCGGATTGTTTTGCGGTACGAAATCCGGCAGATCACGATCAAATCATTGGCTTCCATCGCCATGACAGCCGTGAGGAAATGCTTGCTAAGCTTGCCAAAGCGCAGACCACTTTTGAGACTTGGTCACAAACGCCGATTGAGGAAAGAGCGAATTTACTAAGACGCACCGCTGACATTTTAGAACGTCACATGGACGAGCTCATTGCCATTTGTATTAAAGAAGCGGGAAAAATTGCGCAAGACGGCATTGATGAAGTGCGTGAGGCGGTCGATTTTTGTCGCTATTACGCAGCTCGAGCTGAAGAACTTGCTGAAGATGACAGACTAGAGCCGCGTGGTGTGATTTTATGTATCAGCCCATGGAATTTCCCGTTGGCGATCTTTATGGGTCAGGTTGCCGCTGCAATTGTAACGGGTAACACAGTGATCGCTAAACCCGCTGAACAAACCAGCTTGATAGCCCTGCGCGCTCTGGAATTAATGGAGTCTGTGGGTATGCCCGAGGGCACCGTAATACCCGTTATCGCTAGAGGTCCGGCGGTGGGTGAAGCGCTGCTTGAAGATGAGCGCATTAAGGCAGTAGTCTTTACTGGCTCAACGACCACGGGCACACATATTGCGCGCACTTTGGCAAACCGCGGCGGAGATCAAATACCGCTGATCGCCGAGACTGGCGGCCAGAACTGCATGATTGTCGACTCAACGGCTCTGCCTGAGCAAGTGGTTGATGATGTCATTTCATCGGGCTTCCAAAGTGCAGGACAACGCTGCTCAGCCCTGCGCGTTTTATTTTTACAGGAAGAAGTTGCAGACGGTATGACCAAGATGTTGATTGGTGCGCTGCAGGAACTTAATGTCGGCGATCCTGCCCAACTCTCAACTGACGTTGGACCGGTGATTGACAGCAAAGCGTTAAGTAGCCTGGAAGCTCATGCTAAAGATATGGAACATAAGGCCGAACTGCTTTACGAATGTCCGCTACCCGCAAACAACGGCACATTTTTTGCTCCACGTCTTTATCAGATAGAGGACATCTCGGTATTAGAACGCGAAGTTTTTGGTCCTTGCGTACATATCGTCAGATTTAAGGGCGATCAGCTAGGAAAAACCATCGAAAAAATCAATGCCACTGGATTTGGATTAACCATGGGCATTCATTCACGCATTGAAGAGCGGGCCATTGAACTGGCTAAGTTGTCGCGGGCGGGTAATGTTTACATCAACCGTAATATAATAGGTGCCGTGGTTGGTGTACAACCCTTTGGCGGAAGAGGTTTATCCGGCACGGGTCCAAAAGCAGGCGGGCCTAATTACCTGCCACGCTTCATGAATGAAAAGGCAACTCCACAACCACTACAGGATGATAGTTTGTTGAGTGATGACAAAGCGCTGCTCAGTGACAAGTCATCAAAACAGGAAGCGGTTGTTTTCATGCAAAATGCGATCAAAGCAGAGCATGAATGGCGTTTGACCGATTTAAATGCCCGTATTTCTGCAGTGCGTCAGCTACTTGCCCAAATTGCGAAAGTGACTATTGTTGAAGAATTAGCCGATGATTTTAATTCGACGCTAGCGGCAGCTAGATCACAGCTGATCAGCATTGAAAGAAAGATGAGAAAACCCAAAATACTGCCTGGGCCTACTGGTGAATCTAACGTTTTGTATTTAGAGCCTCGTGGCACTCTGGTGTGTTTTGCGGATAAGAATGTAACCTTCGAATATTGGACCTTGGCGATCGTTACTGCCTTAGCCACTGGTAATGTTGTTATTTCGGTAGTTGCTGATCTGTTTTATGAGGAAGCGTTGGCATTTAGAGATAAATTTAATGCGACAGGTGCACCAGAAGGCGTGCTGCAGGTGGCTAAATTATGTCATTTAGAAGCATTGCTAGAACAAGAAAAATTGTCCGGCGTGGTGATCGACAGTCATAGTCCGCGTTGTAGCTTTATGGTGCGTAAATTGGCCGAACGTGAAGGGGCAATATTGCCTGTTATCACCTCGGAATACACGGATCACTTGATTCAACGCTTACTCACTGAAAAAAGTATCAGTATAGATATCACCGCTTCCGGCGGAAATACCTCTCTGATGACTTTGATTGAAGAGGACGAATAATTAATTTTTTGTAAAAATAAAGGTGGTTTTTTTAGCTAAAAACCACCTTTTTTATTTTCCTCGAAGTTTATCAATCCAGGCTTTTCAGATCCTCTGTCAAAGACATCATACTCATACCAAACCCTCTCATTTTCTGTTCATTTATGCAGCTTAAAACGCAGTACATAGACTCAAATTCAAACCTGATTTTCCGTCTATTCTAGCTGACTAAAACGCAGGAAAGACCGCTACAAGCGTAGAAACCAGGGCCCATCGCAGCTTCAATAAAGCCGCAATAGACGCGTTTAAATTCGCTTGTTTCCTATCAATAATGTTATGCCGCTACTATTCTTAATAGAGTCTTTAAGATCGATTATTAAAGATCGATCACACCATGAGTATTATCAGCTATTGTTCTCTATTTATTTTACATACAAGGTAGAAGGGGGTAGGCATGCGGGACAACAATCACAATTCTCTTAGTCATCTCACTCAGGATACTTACGCGGTTATATTAGCAGGCGGTCGTGGTAGTCGATTGTTTGAGTTAACCAATTGGCGCGCTAAGCCAGCAGTGTATTTTGGTGGTAAATTCCGGATTATTGATTTTCCATTATCAAACTGCCTCAACTCAGGAATTAGCCGCGTAGGCATTGCCACCCAATACAAGTCGCACTCATTAATTCGCCATATTAACCGCGGCTGGGGGCATTTTAAAAGCAGAACATCCGAGTTTGTTGAAATCTTACCCGCATCGCAACGCCATAGTGAAAATTGGTATCAAGGTACAGCCGATGCTGTATACCAAAATTTGGATATTATTCGCAGTCAACAGCCTAAACATATTTTAATTTTATCGGGCGATCATGTCTATCGCATGGATTATCGCACCCTGTTAGCTCAACATGTTGAGAGTAAAGCGGAGATGACTGTCTGCTGTATTGAAACGTCAATCGAAGAGGCGGCAGGTAACTTTGGTGTTATGACGGTGAATACGGACAATAGAGTGATTGCATTTAATGAAAAACCAGCTGTTCCTCACGAAATACCGGGTAAACCAGGTCGATGTTTAGCTTCAATGGGTAATTATGTTTTTAATACTGCATTTTTATTCGAACAACTCAAAAAAGACAATGAAAATGAACACTCCAGCCATGATTTTGGCCATGATCTTATCCCATCCCTCATTCATGCATATGATGTTTTTGCGTTTTCTTTCAAAGATCCAAATAATAACAATCAGCCTTACTGGCGAGATGTTGGTACATTAGATTCTTTTTGGGAAGCGAATATGGAGCTCGTGGAGGCTGCTCCACAATTTGATTTATATGACAAATCCAACCCAATTTACACCTATCAGGAACAACTGCCACCCGCTAAATTTATTTTTGATAATGATATACGCCGAGGAACGGCACTTGATTCAACGGTTGCAAGTGGCTGTATTATTTCCGGCGCGACAATTCGTAAATCATTATTATATTCAAGTGTGCATGCGCACTCCTTTAGTCTCGTTGAACAATCTGTATTAATGCGTGACAGCGATGTTGGAGAGCACTGTAAATTATTCCGAGTTATCGTTGATACTAAGTGCTTTATTCCGGCAGGTTTAAGCATTGGTTATGATAGAGAACAAGATCTAGCCAATGGTTTTCGGGTGACAGAGAAAGGAATTACGCTTGTCACTAAAGATATGCTGACGGCTTTAGCTAAAAAACAGTCGGGTTAACATTATCTTAGATAGTGATAGATGCCACTGAAATAAGCCAATGATCTGTACCAAGCTATCTCATTAAATATTATTAAAAATGAGAGATTCCCAAATTACTTGCAGAGGCATCTGCAAGTAATTTGGGCATAGCTTGCGATAACAGGCCAGTTATAATTTAGATAATAGCCATAACCATTAATGCTAGGCTAAGTTTACTAAAAAAGGATCCCTTGAAAGCGGGAGATTATTATCCGGCTGGTACCATGCCAGTTTATCGGCCAAATTGACTACCTCGCCAATGATCATCAGCGTTGGACCTTGTAAACCACCACCCAGTTGCTGCAGTTCAGATAATTGACCAATCACCACATGTTGATCCGAGGTCGTTCCTTTATTGACTAATGCGACGGGCGTTTCAGGAGCCCGTCCGTGATTAAGCAATTGGGTTTTAATTTCCTGTGACTGAATCAATCCCATATAGACAACCAAGGTTTGGTTAGGGGCGGCTAATGCCTGCCAATTAAGCTGCTCACCGTCTTTTTTGCGGTGCCCCGTCACAAAGGTCACCGATTGCGCGAAATCGCGGTGTGTTAAGGGAATGCCCGCATAAGCACTGCAACCCGAGGCGGCGGTAATACCGGGAACAACCTGAAAAGCAATACCAGCTTCAACCAATTCTTCCAGCTCTTCACCTCCGCGCCCAAAAATAAATGAATCTCCGCCTTTAAGGCGCACCACTTTTTTTCCCTGCTGGGCAAATTCCACTAACATATGGTTGGTTCGAGACTGCTCTACTTCGTGATTACCAGCAGCTTTACCCACGGAAATTAAATCTGCATCACGACGCACCAAGTCCAGAATGTCTGAAGAAACCAAACGATCATATAAAACAACGTCCGCCTGCTGCATTAATTGTAAGGCTTTTAAGGTTAAAAGGGATGGGTCACCAGGCCCCGCTCCCACTAAAGCCACATCACCCAAGGTGATATCTTGGGTGAGACTCGCTTCCATTAAAGCAATAGCCTTCTTTGTTTGGCCTTTTTGCAACAGGCTAGCAAGCAGTCCATTGCCAAAGAGTTTTTCCCAATAGCGTCTGCGCAAAGGCGCCACTTTAATCACCTCTTTAACGCGATGACGAAATTGTGCGGAAATAGCCGCTAATCGGCCTAAATGCATAGGTAATAAGGTTTCTAAGCGTTCACGAATCAAACGCGCCAGAACGGGTGCTTTGCCGCCACTTGAAATAGCCACAAGCAGCGGAGAGCGATCCACTATTGAGGGCAGAATAAAGCTGGAAATATCAGCTTGACCCACCACATTAACTAATAATTGTTTGGCATGTGCTGCTCTGGCGATATGCTCATTGACAGATTTTTGATTGGTGGCCGCAATAACCAGCCATTTATTTTCCAGAAGTTTTTCAGTAAATGCCTGCTCAATGATTGCCAGCTCTTTATTAGCAGCTTGTTTTAATAAAGAAGGATGAAAATCCAGCGCACAAACAGTCACATCTGCTCCCGCTTTAAGTAATAAGTGAACCTTTCGAAAAGCAATATCCCCTCCTCCAACAACCAGGCAGGGACGGTTTTCAAGTTTGGTAAAAATTGGCAGGTAATCCATAGATACACTCTATTCATGTAAGTTTTCGATCGATATCTACACTATAGAGAATTAATTGAGTCAGATAAAACACTAAAAAAGGATTTGTTATTTCCAAATATAATAATGTATTAAGCAGAGAATACTTTCTGTCGGCAGTTAACGGGAGAAAAGGGCCCTGACCCGTTGAAATAAAATGAGGCTCAGGATTGATGAATTGAGGTTAAAAAAATACCATCGGCTTATAAATAGCGCGATGGTATTAAAGCAAAAACAGATTGTTTAAGTACTGATTAACTCATTGCTGCTAATCAGAATTTTTCACAAAATCAATGCCCATTTGAATATCTGCATGTAATACAGATAACATTTCTTGTTTTTTCTTCTCTTCGAAAGGACTCAATTCACCATAAGGTAAGACCCTGTCAATGCCATCTTTACCCAGTAACAGTGGCTGAGTAAAGAAAGGCGAAGCTGGATTGCCACCGTCTACATAGGCATTTTGAATAATACCCTGTTTTCCTGACAAAGCGTTTACAAGCTCAACAGCAAAGCGAGCAGCTGCACACGCCATTGAAAGCGTTGCTGAACCACCACCTGCTTTCGCTTCAACCACTTCTGTGCCAGCATTTTGGATACGAGAAGTTAAGTCGATCACTTCCTGATCCGTAAATGAAACGCCCTGGATCTGCGATAAAACAGGCAAGATAGTTGTGCCGCTGTGACCACCAATGACATTAACTCGAACGTCTTCTGAAGGTAGACCTTTTAACTCAGCGACAAACTCTTCGCCGCGGATAACATCTAATGTTGTAATACCAAATAATTTATTTTTATTGTAAACACCGGCGGCTTTTAACACTTCAGCGGCAATCGCAACTGTTGTATTAACCGGATTGGTAATGATTCCGATACAGGCCTCGGGTGCAACCTCAGCAACCTTAGCCACTAAGTTTTTGATAATACCTGCATTAATATTAAATAAATCAGAACGATCCATACCGGGTTTGCGGGCAACCCCGGCTGAGATCAAAATAACATCTGCACCTTCAATGGCTGCAGTAGGATCCGTACCAGCAAAACCCTCAACTTTCACGCTGGTTGGGATGTGGCTTAAATCTTTTGCAACTCCAGGTGTCACGGGAGCAAGATCATAAAGTGATAAAATTGAATTTTCAGGCAAATCAAGTTTTAACAATAGAGCAAGTGCTTGCCCAATACCACCGGCAGCTCCAAGTACAGCAATTTTCATAACGATCTCCACTATGTATCAAAATTTTCATAAATGTGAAAATCCATTTTAATGAAAAATGAGCAAGCATGTGATAAAGGTTAAAAAAATGTGATCAATATATTAATAATAACAATAAAAGATAAGTTTAAATGAGGTCAAGTCGATTTTAAGCAATATAAATTTGAAAAACACTAATTTTTCCTAGCACTTAAAATAGAAACAGCAGAAAATCTCTGAAGGTGATTGGTTTTCGCTTAGAGCCCGCAAGGCTTAAAAATAGCGTTCGTATATTTTTTGATAAGTACCGTTTTCAGTGATGATTTTAAGCCCAAGGTTCAAACGGCTTTGCAGAGTAACATTTCCTTTTTGAATTGCTATACCATACCCTTGCGAAAATAATTTCCCCTGAGCTTGATTAATTTTCTGAGCGTAAAAATGCGTGTGATTATCTTTTTGTTTTAAAAACTCAGCTGCGACCGCTTGATCAACAAATGCCGCATCGATGTCTCCAGCACTTAAATCTGAAAGAATCTCCGAATATGTAACATAAGAGATAATAAAACTATTCTCTTTTTCATATTTAACTAAATATTCCTGGTTGGATGAGTTGGTTCGCACGCCTATAAATTTCCCTGCCGTTGAGAAGCTTTCCTGGGCTAATTTTTTACTGATAAAGACGGGCGAGTTTTCATAATAGCTATTGGTAAAATCCACTATTTTTAAGCGTTCACTGGTAATATCTAAAGCAGAAATAACGGCATCAAAACGCGCAAAAGATAATGACAAAAGCAGGCTATCAAAACGTTGATGGTGAAAACTACAGGTTAAATTAACGGCTTTACAAATCGCTTTGGCCAACTCAATGTCAAAACCTTGGATCTGCTTCTGTTCATCTAAGTATTCGAAAGGGTAATAATTTGTATCGGTCCCAAAACGCACTTTTATATTATCCAGAGGAACTGCCGTCGAGGCTAATAGTGAAAAAGAAGAAAACAATAAAAAGAGTGGCAGAAAAAGACGTGGGATAAGCATTTTGTTTAATATCCAATTAATTAATAACGAAAAAAATTCACGTTATAGCATTTAAAAGACGGGTTGATAATGGTTAATATTATAGCAATCCCAACATTTAATGCCTATTTATTTTAAATACGGATCTAAAATTGAATAGTTATGCACTTTAATTGCAGATTAATGGGTTGATAAATGCTTAATATTCATTATTATTACGCCCTTGAAACACTAAAAAGAATAAATGATGAAACAATCAACAGAATTAATGACATTTTTCAAAGCATTATTGGAAAAAGAGCATTTTAGCTCTCAAGGTGAAATAGTAGAAGCCTTGGTTAATGCTGGTTTTAATAATATTAATCAGTCAAAAGTTTCCCGCATGTTAAGCAAATCGGGCGCAGTACGCACACGTAATGCAAAACAAGAAATGCTCTATTGTTTACCGGCTGAGCTGGGCATCCCGATTATCACCAGTCCCTTAAAAAACCTGGTAGTAGATATAGATCACAATGACAGTATGATTGTTATTCGTACCAGCCCCGGCGCTGCTCAGTTAATC
Source organism: Psychromonas sp. (assembly GCA_047632875.1). Taxonomy (GTDB): domain Bacteria; phylum Pseudomonadota; class Gammaproteobacteria; order Enterobacterales; family Psychromonadaceae; genus Psychromonas. The sequence continues at coordinate 8,220 of JBLIEH010000014.1, forward strand.
GCCCGCTTATTAGATTCAATCGGTAAAACCGAGGGGATATTAGGCAACATAGCCGGTGATGATACTATCTTCACAACGCCGACGAACTCTAAAAAGATACAGGAAACGATGAATATCATTAAAGAATTATTCGATTGTTAGCCTAATTGTCCTGTGGTCCACGCCGTGATTTATAGCGGCGCTTTAGAACAATAGGAGAAGATTATTAGCAGCGATACTCCGTTTTTAATTTGTGCATCGATAACCGAATTTTATAACAACTGACGGCTTTCGGCCTACCATAGCAGTTCACATATTCACCATTCAGCCTTAATCCCCCTATCACTTTGTTAATAGCGTTCTACACTTAGCTGCATATGGTCTTAATCTAAGGGGGTGCTTTAATGCAAAAATCTCAAGGTGTTACATTAATTGAACTATTAGTTGTGATAGCGATTATCGGGATATTAGCGAGTGTCGCTTACCCCTCCTATAAATCCTATCTGCTTCGCGCAAATCGCGGTGATGCTAAAGCTGAGTTGCAAAAAGCACAGTTACAGCAGAGTAGTCTGCATATTTTAAGCCCAACATATTCAACTACCGAAGCCGACGTCGGACTGCCGAATAATCATGACTATTATACATTTACTATTATCTCTGCAGGCAAAACGACTTATTTAATGAAAGCCGTTGCAAAAGCGGGGACAATACAGGCTGACGATGAGACGCAATGTACTACCTTAGTGATCAACCAGGACAGCGCACATTATAAAAATGACTTGGCGACATTAGCCAATGATGATTGTTGGTGATAATAAATCTAGATAAGTTAAAAATCATAAAAGACCTAAACAATATTAAGCCTTTTTATGTTTTACAAGTAACCTTTTATAATCTAATAACGCGTATTGAGTTCTGTTTTATTAAAAAACTCTCTTGGTTTATCTAAAATGTGCTGGTAGATAACATTATAAGCTAATACATTTTGTACATAGTTGCGCGTTTCTTTATAGGGAATAGTTTCAATCCAACTATCCATCTTCAAGCCTTGCTCAGGTTTACCTTTCCAGCTGTCGACGCGATGAGGACCGGCATTATAAGCTGCTGTCGCAAGGATTCTATTACCGCTATAACGCTTTAATAACATTTCAAAGTAGGCTGTGCCTAACTGCACATTAATAGCCCCTTCAATTAGCTGTCCTGTATTTTTATAATCTTTCATGCCGATCATTTTCGCCGTTTCTTTTGCGGTCGCGGGCATCAGCTGCATATAACCACTGGCACCCACTCGAGATTTTGCATGCTCGTCAAATGCACTCTCCTGACGGGTGATCGCATAAATATAGGTCGGCTCTAGTTGGTATTGGCTGGCCGTATCTGCAAATAAGCCTGGATTTACTTCGGGAAAACGAATATTCACCGCATCCCAACTCTTACTGTTAATACTGGCCATCACAGACAAGTGCGCCCAGCCTTTTTGGTAGGCGTACAAGCCTAACTGCAACTGAGTATTTTTATCGTTGTTATTTAATAATGCATGCCATTCTCGTTTTAAAAGCAGATTATGTTTTTGGAAGACTAACTCTTCAATATGCGCCAAATCTGCTTTTTTCATCTTTAAGCTTTTACTTTTTTCACTGACTAACTGGGCATTTAGCTGATAATCAAGGCTCAATTTTTGAGCCGCTAGAAAACTATAATAACTTCTTTGCCCGGCAATCTGCAGATACAGTTTATCGGCTTGTTTTTGCTGTTGTTTATTTTCTAATACACGTGCTTGCCAATAGACCCATTTGTCTTGTTTTTGTAACCTTTCAGGTAACACGTCTAACCAATACTCAATATCTTTCCAATTATCCAACTTTATTGCATAACGTATGCGCAGTTCAAACAAGCCGTCATCATCTAAAGAGGCAAGCGTTTTATCCAACCATGGCAGTTGACTCTCTTCATCATACAATAGGGTGCGCAGTGCAAAATATTTTTTTAATTTGTGGCTTTCAGAAGCCGTAAAGGGAATTTTTTCCTCATAAATATTAAACAGATCCATTGCCGCATCCAGGTCGACTCTGGCTAAGCGTTTAATACTGCTTTGTAAAAACAGAAAGCTAGGCTGTTTTCGGTCTGTAAATAATTCGCTGCTCTGCAAGCCCTTAGGATTTTGATATAACGCAGAGAGTTGGGTTGCTAATACCTTATTATCCCCTTCCATCCAGGTGATTAAATAACGCATTAATCCAGGAGAATGACTTTGATAAGCTAATCTAAAACGTTGCCAGACTAACTGTTCTGAAAGGTGATTATTTTCCTGGTAAACCGCGATCACAGCATCACAGGCCGGCGGTAAAGAGTGCCCTGTTAACCAGGTTTTTTTAAATGTTGGCCAAATTTGTTCGCTCTCACCCTGGTTTATTTTTGCCTGAAAGTAATTACATTTGAGATCACTACTATTAGGCAGTTGCGGGTAAAAATCCAAAAATTCCTTCCAGGCGTGATTTTTTGCCAAAAAGCGTAAATAAGCTCTTTCTAAATCTAAAGAAAGACTGCGCTTGGGGTTGTTATTAATAAATTCGTTTACCGCTGACGCGTTATTGGCAGCAAAACTTTCCTTAATAGCATGGTATTCAAGCTGGTAAGTTAAGGGGTACTCCGCGATTAATTCAGCGGTTTTTTGTGCCTGCTCCCACTCGCCTTGTGCTTGTAAAACAATAGCCTGTGAATAGAGCTCTCTTTGCTTGTCAAGATCATAGGCAGAAGCTGCACTTGTCAGAGAGAAAAAACCGCAACACAGTAGTAATAATTTATTCACAAAATCTCTCCAAAAAGGTAGTAAGCATTCATATCATCACAAAATAGAGGATAATAATAGTATTTTTGTGTACTCATGGCGAGGCTGTGCAAAGATTTTTTTGCAGCTTCCCTGCTCAACAATTTCACCATTGTGCATCACTAATACACGGTGGCTCATAGATTAGGCGGACTAGGTTAGTCGGACAATCCTATCATCACAAAACAGAGGATAATAATAGTATTTTTGTGTACTCATGGCTTGGCTGTGCAAAGATTTTTTTTGTGGTCCCTTGCTCAACAATTTCCCCATTGTGCATCACCAATACACGGTGGCTAATAGTGCGGACAACAGACAAGTCATGGCTGATAAAAAGATAACTCAAGCCGAGTTCTTTCTGCAGTGAGATTAGCAATGCTAATATCTGTTTTTGAATACTGCGATCTAGGGCTGACGTTGGTTCATCTAATACAATTAACTGCGGTTTTAAAATCAATGCCCGCGCAATTGAGATGCGTTGCCTTTGTCCCCCGGAAAACTCATGGGGGTAACGCAAGCCGCTGTCTTTTTCCAGACCAACTCTTTGTAAAACCTGCTCAACCTGGGCATCAATTTCTTTACTGGATAATTTATTTTTTGGTTGATGAACCTGCAGTCCTTCGGCAATGATATCGCGAACCGACATACGCGGACTTAAACTGGCAAAGGGATCCTGAAAAACTATCTGTAATTTTTTCCTTAATTTTTGTAACTCGTTATGTTTAATGGTATTTATTTTTTCCCCCAAATAAATCACATCCCCGGTACTTTTATTAAGCTGCAGTATCGCCTGCGCTAAAGTACTTTTTCCTGAGCCGCTTTCTCCCACAATAGCCACGGTTTCACCCTGATGAACCTGTAAGCTGACATTTTTAACGGCTTGCAAACTACGGGTAGTTTTTCCCCAAAAATTTTTCTTTAAGGGGAAGTTAACATTGATATTATCTGCACTTAAAATAAGTTTGGGAGCAATTAAGTCACTCATCTCACCGGCAGGCTCTGCATCTAACAAGAGTTTTGTATATTCATGCTTAGGCTTTGAAAAGAGATCACTTTTACTGCTGTATTCGATGCTTTTCCCGTCGTGCATCACTAACACTGAATCGGCGATATGCTTAACCACATGCAGATCATGAGTAATGATTAACACCGCCATATTGAGACGTTTCTGTAATGATTTTAACAAATCTAAAATTTGCCTTTGAATGGTCACATCCAGTGCCGTTGTCGGCTCATCGGCAATCAGCAGTTCCGGCTCGTTAGCGAGCGCCATGGCGATCATCACGCGTTGTCGTTGTCCGCCAGATAACTCATGAGGATAGGAAGCTAAGCGAGTTTCAGGCGCTTCAATACCCACCAAATCTAATAACTCAAGAATACGCGCAGTGCATGCTTTACCCGTTAGTCCTTTATGGATCAGCAAGGTTTCAGCAATTTGTTTTTGCACCGTATGCAGCGGGTTGAGTGACGTCATCGGCTCCTGGAAAATCATGCCCACTTTATTACCGCGAATCGTTTCTAATACTGCGGCATCTTTTCCCACTAACTGCAAACCATCAAGAAATATTTGACCCGAAGGATGGTGAGCATGGGGATAAGGCAATAACTGCAGAATAGATAAAGCAAGCAGTGATTTACCCGCACCACTCTCGCCAACGATGGCTAAAGTTTGCCCTTTATCAAGGCTGAAACTTACCCCGTGGACAATGTTTTTATCGCCAAAACTTACCGCCAGATCTTTTACTTTTAATAATTCATTTGCGCTGTTTTTGCTACTCACAATGATTTCCTTGGATCAAAAGCATCACGTGTTGCTTCTCCGATAAAGACTAATAACACCAAAATAGTGGATAATGAAATAAATGCTGTGATAGCCAGCCAAGGAGCATGCAGGTTGTCTTTACCCTGAGCAACCATCTCGCCTAAGGATGCGGAACCTAGGGGCAAACCAAAACCGAGAAAGTCTAAGGAGGTTAAGGTGGTTAAAGCGCCGGTAAATAGATAGGGCATAAAAGTTAATGTGGCAATCATGGCATTGGGTAAAATATGTTTAAACATGATTTTTTTATCGCCAACGCCCAATGCGCGGGCGGCTTTAACATATTCTAAATGGCGCCCGCGTAAAAACTCCGCACGCACCACCCCCACTAAACTTGGCCAGCTAAAAAGAATCATCAAACCTAATAACCACAAAAAAGTAGGCTCCACAAAACTGGCTAAAATAATCAGCATAAATAACATCGGTAGCCCTTCCCAAATTTCTAAGAAGCGCTGCCCGAACAGATCTATTCGCCCGCCATAATAGCCCTGAGCAGCACCTACAATAATACCGATCACTGAACTGACTAGGGTTAACGCTAAAGCAAAGAAGACAGAAATTCGAAATCCATAAACCAAACGCGCCAACACATCCCGTCCCTGATCATCTGTTCCCAAATAGTTGATATCACTGGGTGGTGAAGGTGCCGGCTCGGTTAACTCAAAATTAATACTGTCAAAATAAAATGGGATAAGCGGCCAGATGATCCAACCCGCTTTGTTAATTTGATCAACCATATAGGGGTCACTAAAATCAGTGGTAATATCAAAATCCCCCCCCAGTTCATTTTCAGGAATATCCTCAACCAGCGGGAAATACCAATGCTGCTGGTAAGAAACCATAATAGGTTTGTCATTTATCCACAGTTCTCCCAGCAAACTGGCTGAAAATAAGATAATAAAGATCCACAGCGACCAATAACCGCGTTTATTATTTTTGAACTGCAGCCATCTATCCGCATTAACCGGGTTGCTGCGCATCTCTCGCCAGGTGTTTAATAATGACATCTTAACGCCCCTCAAAAGTAATGCGCGGATCAATCAAAGTATAAGTGATATCACTGATCAATTTTAAAACCAGGCCCACTATGGTAAACATATAGAGCGAGGCAAAAATCACCGGGTAATCCCGGTTGATAACAGATTCAAAGCTTAATAGCCCTAAGCCGTCTAAAGAAAAAATAACTTCGATTAACATCGAGCCTGTAAAAAAAATACCAATCAATGCCGCGGGTAAACCCGCCAATACTAATAACATCGCATTTCTAAACACATGACCATACAAAATTCGCTTATCGGAGCAGCCCTTAGCGCGCGCAGTGACCACATATTGTTTATGAATTTCATCAAGGAAGGAATTTTTGGTAAGCATAGTAAGGGTCGCAAAACTGCCCAACACAGAGGCGAAAACAGGCAGGGCAAGATGCCAGAAATAATCTTTAACTTGCGCCATTAAGCTTAACTCTTCGAAGTTATCCGAGGTTAATCCGCGCAGCGGAAACCAATCATAATAAGAGCCACCAGCAAAGAGAACAATCAACATGATAGCGACAATAAAGCTCGGTAGCGCATAGGCGACGGTCACTATGGTACTGGTCCAGATATCAAAAGAATGGCCATGTGAGGTGGCTTTTTTAATCCCCAGGGGGATAGAAATCAAGTAAACCAGCAGCGTCGTCCAAAGCCCCAATGAAATTGACACCGGCATTTTTGAAATAATTAAATCGGTGACTTTTTCATTACGATAAAAGCTTTCGCCAAAATCAAATTTAATATAACGCCATAACATTGAAAAATAACGCTCGACTATAGGTTTATCAAAACCATAGAGTTTTTCAAGTGCTTTAATATATTCCGGATCCACCCCTCGGGAACCGCGGTATTTACTTTCACCGCCCTGCTTTATTTCACTGTTGGTACCCGATGCGATGCGCGTTGTATTAGCGTCGCCTATTCCCTGATATTGTGCCATCGCTTGCTCAACGGGACCGCCAGGGGCAATCTGCACAATAAAAAAATTAATCGTCATAATGCCCAACAAGGTCGGAATAATGAGCAATAAACGCCTTAAAATATAATTATTCATTATTGGCTCTTCTCCTGCTTATTTTCGGACTGAGCATTTTCGGCCTGAGTTGACCACCAGGTGGATAAACCCAAATC
>JBLIEH010000015.1:0-14956 GCA_047632875.1 Psychromonas sp.
GCGTTCAATCTGAGCCATGATCAAACTCTTCAATTTAAAGTTTAATTTGCAGCTTTCGCTACGACTCAATATAACTGACTAAAACTAAAGAACCTCTTATCTCAATACCGGAGTATAAAAACAATTGACTCTTTTATTATTCTGAATAAATAAATTTATTCGTGTGTCACTCTATTGATGTGCCTTGTGCTATATACATAACAAAAGGACTTTGATTTTTTTGAAATCACATCAACAATAAGTGTCCACACAGATTGTTTGATTAAATTGTTAAAGAGCGTGCCTTTCGGCGAGGTGCATATATTACGCTACCTGCAAACGATGTCAAAGATTAATTTCAATGTTTTCAATCAACGTTAAACGTCATTAAAAACTTAACCTCTTTCGTTCTGAGTAACCGGACTGACTAGCGTCTTTCCCGTTTCCGTGGATGCGCATTATAGGGATTTAGTTAACCTTGGCAAGGGTTTTATTGATGATTATTGCGATAACAGGAGCGAACGATTACTTAATAATCAATGTGCTGTTTAGTTAGCCGTTATTGTATTGTTTTACTGCTGATTAACTGGTTGATAGATTTTTGGGGGTACAATTTTTTACTCACCATACTTGTTATAACAAAACCAATCGCAGCCCAGCTAATTGCTATTAATATAATTAAGGCTTCATTAGTTATGTAAAACTGTTTGGCTATTAATGCACTGCCGATAAAAAATAGAAGGGGTACAAGGTAGACTAACATGGCACTTTTTACTAAATCATGATTATTTATATGCAGTTCAACAAACTTATCAACTTCCATTTCCTCGGTATAAGGAATACTAAATTGAAGCGCTTTGTCTGAAAATGTTTTTGATACCACACCAACACCACAGGTATCATTATTTTGGCATGACGAGCATGCAGATTTTGAAATGTATTCAATATGCGCGAGGCTTTTACCCTTATTTTTTTCAATCGCTATTATTTTCGCTTTTTCACCTGCCATTTTCTATTCCACCATTGAAATTGAGTCGATTAAACGTTTGGCAGTGGCAACCGGTATCTCACCAATTACATTAATCTCAAAATTATTTTTTTGATCTGTGTATAAAACCGTTGCACCACGTTGAATTGTTTTTTGCTGTTGCGCTAATGTTGTTTTTTTAGCTGATATATAAATAGAAACAGAAACAATGCCATCGTTTAACATTATGTAGGAAACAGGTTCGTTTTCATACATCACTAGTTTGTGCTGATCATCCTTAACAACGTTAAAACCGGCAGGCAGCCAATCGACCTTCCATAAAGACGGCTGGAGATTAGAAGTTTGAGAAATATGGAATAATTCCGGCAGTGTTTGATTACTCAAACTTTCTAACCAGGGATTAATTTGCTCGCTGACTTTTAATGAAACAACCATTATCTGATCGAGAATAATATTTGAATTATCAATCGTATCTAAGCGCAATGGCAAGTGAGTATCAAGATCTACCCAAACGATATAACTATAACGATATTGATCTTTACTTATCATACGGATAGCCATTGCTGTTTTACCCGCAATGCGTCCTTTTCCTAAAATGATATATTCGTATGACTCTAACCCCTTGCCATAATCAAAATTAGCAATATTTGCAAAAACACTTTGGTTGCGACTAGATTGTAACGTATAGGGTTGTGAGCCTTGTTCAAAATAACTTATTTTTTGCAAGTATTGTAAAGACTCACGCATTGCACCGTTTAGATAACGAAAATAGGCAATCTCTTCCTGGTTAATAACGCCATGGAGTAATTGTTTTGGTTCAACTGTATTTTTCAGGTTATTTAAATATAATATTTCGTAGTTTAAATTCTTATACGCCGTTTGCATAAGCTGCAAGTATTCAATAGCAGTCAGATCGCCCTTTTTGTCTATTTGATCGTTGCTCACCTCTGTTGCTTGAACAGAAAATGCCGCACTAGCAATTAATATAAACACACCAGTAATTAACGTTTTAAAATGTAAGAGCAGTTTCATTACTTACCTTAAGGTTGTGTTTGCAGCTGTATTTTTTAGGTTATTTAAATATAATATTTGATCATTTAAATTTTTATACGCCGAATGCATAAGCTGCAAGTCTTCAATGGTAGTTAGATTATTTTTTTTATTATTTGATCGTTGCTCGCCTCTGTTGCTTGTACAGAAAATACAGCACGAGTAATTAACCTTTTAGAATCTAAGAGCAGTTCATTACTTATCTTAATGTTGTGTTTCCAGCTGTATTTTTTAGGTTATTAAAAATACGCCCTTTGCATAAGCTGCAAATATTCTTTAGCCATTTCATTTCTTAACTTAAGATTGTGTTTGCAGCTGTATTTTTTAGGTCATTTAAATACGCTCTTTGCATAAGCTGCAAATATTCTCCAGCCATTTCATTTCTTAACTTAAGGTTGTGTTTGCAGCTGTAATTGGTGATCATTTAATAACGCTTCTAATCGTTCATTATGTTCTTTAATTTCCTGTTGAGATTGTTTTTTATTGGCTTGCAAACTGACCGGGTTTGCAGCGCCTAATGGCACCGTTTTTAGTACTTCAAGCCCGACACCTTTATTTTCAAAGCTTGGCTCAGAAGTAACCAGGCTTGCTAACACCACCACCCCGGCAACAGATGCGGCGATCGCGTATTGTCCAAAACGTTTAACAAAAGAGATAACGTTATTTTTACTTGCAGGTGTCGCTGCTTCTGTACTTGCACCAAGATCCACAACCGGCTCCGTTATAGGTTGTTTTTTTATCTCGGCCATAACTTGCTGACTAATATCAAAATTAACGAATTGATCCGTAACATCACCACGCATCACATCACCAATTAAATGATAACGACAAAATTGATCCTGTTTATCTTTATTACTCAGTAGGTCATTAATTAACTTCTGATCAATAAATTCATTGTCAACAATCGCTGACAGTTGTTCATTAACATCTTTCATTTTGCTTCCCAATTAATATTCTAATAGAGGTTTGAGATGCTTATCTATCATTTCACGAGCTCTAAAAATACGAGAGCGAACTGTACCGATAGGGCAATCTTCGATAATTGCTATTTGCTCATAACTCATACCCTCAAGTTCCCTAAAGGTAATTGCAGCCTTCAGTTCTGGGGGTAATTGTTCAATCGTTGTTAAAATCACTTTTTTGACTTCCTGAGATCTTAATATCGCCTCAGGATTGTCAACTTCCTTTAACGCATCACTACCATCAAAATTATCCGCTTCCATTGCATCTATATCAGATGCTGGCGGTCGGCGGCTTTGACTTGTTAAATAATTTTTGGCTGTATTAACTGTAATTCTATATAACCAGGTATAAAACGCACTATCTCCACGAAAAGAAGGAAGAGAGTTATACACTTTGATAAAGACTTCTTGGGTTACATCTGAAATGTCGCCACTATTGCGCACATAACGCGTTAAAATATTGGCAACTCGAGTTTGGTATTTTCTCACTAATAATGTAAAAGCAACTTGATCTCCGCTTTGAATACGCCGAACCAGTTGTAAATCTAAATCTCGCTCACTCATTAGGGCTTCTCTACCTATTAATAATATTGGTGAGCCCTATTAGCACCCACACTTATGACTTTGAATAAAAAAGAAAGTTCCGAAAAAATAAAAAGAATTGATTTTTTGGGCTGACTTTCTCTTTAATATACCTAAAGTAGTTGAAAAGTATAGATTCTCATTTTAAAGTGACTGGAGTGAAAATGAAATACATACTAAAAAACGGTCTTAATAACAGAGCATATAACGCTATGACAGAAAGTAAATCAATAACTGAAAAGCAACATACTTGTGACGTCCTCATTATTGGCGCTGGCGCTGCCGGGCTTTCATTAGCGCTAAAGCTCGCCCCACACGCCAAAATCAATGTATTAAGTAAAGGTAAGCTTTCTGAAGGTTCAACCTTATATGCTCAAGGCGGAGTTGCCGCAGTTTTTTCCGATGACGACAGTGTTGAAGCTCATGTACAGGATACATTAATCGCGGGGGCTGATTTATGTGATGAAGAAGCAGTTCGCTTTACTGTCAGTAATGCTAAAGAGAGTATTCAATGGTTAATTGATACCGGCGTGGGTTTTGATACTGAAGTTGATGGCGATGGCCACACACAATATCATCTCACAAGAGAGGGCGGGCATTCTCATCGCCGTATTCTGCACTCTGCGGATGCAACGGGAAAAGAGATAGAAACGACTTTGCTCAGCGCAGTCAAAAAGCATAAAAATATCAACCTGATGGAGGGGTATAATGCGGTTGATTTAATCACCAGCCGAAAATTAAACCTGCCGGCAAATCGTATTCTAGGGGCTTATGTCTGGAACCGTAAAGCCGAGCGAGTTGAAATCATCAAGGCGAATTTTGTAACATTGGCAACAGGCGGTGCCAGTAAAGTTTATCAATATACCAGTAATCCCGACGTCTCCAGCGGTGATGGTATTGCTTTAGCCTGGCGCAGTGGCTGCCGTATTGCCAACATGGAGTTTAATCAGTTCCACCCAACCTGCTTATACCATGCTGATGCTAAAAACTTTTTGTTAACTGAGGCGCTCCGCGGAGAAGGCGCTCATCTGTTGCGCCCTGACGGTACACGCTTTATGCTTGATTTTGATGAGCGTGCAGAGCTGGCTCCTCGTGACATTGTTGCTCGGGCAATCGATTATGAGATGAAACGTTTAGGGGTAGATTCTATGTATTTAGACATCAGCCATAAATCAAAAGAATTCATCGTGAAACACTTTCCGACTATTTACCAACGCTGCTTGTCACTCGGCATCGATATGGCCGAGCAGCCTATACCTATCGTACCCGCAGCCCATTATAGCTGCGGTGGCGTGATGATCGATCATCATGGGCAAACCGATATAGATGGATTATATGCGATTGGAGAAGTCACTTATACTGGCCTGCATGGCGCAAACCGCTTAGCCTCTAATTCGTTATTAGAGTGTATTGTTTATGCACACGCGTGCGCCAAAGATATCATTAACCGACTTCCTTTTTATAAGGAACGCAAATTTGCAGTCATCCCTGACTGGGATGAGAGTCAGGTAGATGATTCAGATGAAGCGGTCGTCATTCAACACAACTGGCATGAACTGCGATTATTTATGTGGGATTATGTGGGTATTGTTCGAACCGACAAACGTTTACAACGGGCGCTGCATCGAGTGCAGTTATTACAACGAGAAATCGATGAATATTACGGTAACTTCAAGGTAAGCAACAACCTTCTGGAACTCAGAAATTTAGTGCAAGTTGCTGAAATAATAATAAAAAGTGCAATGAAACGAAAAGAAAGCCGGGGTTTACACTACAACCTTGATTACCCTGGACAACTGGATGACCCAAAACCCACCATTCTCACTCCTGACAAAAACAGTTAATAATCACTGGCGCCCGATGTTAATCAATCGGGCTAACAATCTGTACTCATCTTCTTTAACCGCATCTTTGTAAATGACAATAAATCTCTTAGTGGGCTTTTGGGGGATGATTAAGTTTGATAAGTCAGTGGGCCTGCTTTGTAAAAGAATACATAAGCAAAAACCATTATAAAACGAAGATGCGCTAATTTCTCCGCAGAGCAACTGCTTATTGGCAAATATAACGTCAATTTTTCCTGTATCACTTAACTTGATATTATAAGTATGGGCATAGGATTGTCTTCCCCCATAAGCCGCTATCAGCAGTAAAAACAAAGACAATATAACGCTTAGCCAAGTTAATTCAACAACCAGCAGTAATAATAGAATAAGGGAAGAGTACAAGGTAAAAACAAAAACACCTCCGTAGAGTGAGGTGTTTACGCAAATGTTATACTTTAACGCGCTTGAGTATGACATCGATGATCTTGGCCTGTTCGGCATCGGGACAGCTTTTATGGCCCATGAACCAGGCAAATAAATCCGGATCTTCGTTGGTCAATAAACGTTCAAAGGTCAGCTTGTCCTGATCAGATAAGTCATCATAAGCTTCCTTAACAAAAGGGATAAATAACACATCGAGCTCTAACATACCTCGGCGACATGCCCATAATAAACGCGATTTATTGACGGCTTCAGCCATTTCTTTGCTTTCCTATTTAAAATAAAGTGCATTATAAGCAACATACTTGCAGATACAGATTCAGCATCTTCAAGTAAGTTGGCTATACATCATAACAACAATAAATTATTAACAGCAACTGCTGACAAATTATGTTGTGAGCTATACCATGGTAAAATATCATAACCCTATAGAGATGAGGTCTAAAATGTTTAAACTTAGTCAACTCAATAATATTAGCCAGCTGCCCGACTTAGTCTTATGCCCGCTAAATAGCTGGGATTTAATTAGCGTCACAGGTGAAGATCGTATTACCTTCCTGCAGGGGCAGCTCACATGTGATTTGACGAATTTAAAACCCGGGCAACAAACACTGGCAGCTCAATGTAACCCGCAGGGCAAAGTTTGGAGTATTTTTCGAGTCATTATTTTAAATGATAGAATTTTACTGACTCAGCCGAAATCAGTAACGGCAAAACAACTACCCGAATTACAGAAGTACGCCAGCTTTTCAAAAGTTGAAATAAAAAAGGAAACTGAATACCAATTATTTGGTTTAGCCGGCTGTAAATCGGCAGCTTATATTGCCAAAAATTTCGATATCTCAGCCACCCATGATGAGAGTAGCCTGCTAGATGATGACCAGGGCGTCATCATCAAACAACCCTATCCATCATTACGTTATTTAATGGTTGTAAAAAACCAGCAAGCAACGCAGTTAACTGAAGACCTAAAAGATCAGGCGAGTGTTTATGATGATAGTTTATGGCACGCGATGAATATCGCTTCAGGCGTCGCTTTTATCGAGCAGGACACCTCTGGATTGTTTATCCCCCAGATGCTTAATCTACAAGCTCTTAATGGTATCAGTTTTACTAAAGGTTGTTATATTGGTCAAGAAACCGTTGCTCGGGCAAAATACCGAGGAGCAAACAAACGAGCACTCTTTATTCTCACTGGACGAGCAACGCAAGCTCCCGAAGCAGGCCAAAATGTACAAGTTTTATTAAACAACAATTGGAAACGTGTTGGTACTATCGTATCCGGCTGCCAATACGGCGATGGACATATCGAAGTATTGGCCGTTTTACCCAAAGACAGTGACTCAGAGAATGTTTATCAAATACAAAATATAGAAGGTTCAACCCTTTATTATGCACCCCTGCCCTATGAAATAGACGATCAATAAAAAGAGCCTGTTTACTTTCGTGGTTAATTTTTGTTCGTGATAAAAGCGTTTTAATCGCGGCGCAAGGTGTTCAGCTTCGTCATTCTAAGTAAACACCTCGCAACAAGAAGTAGAACGCTTTTACCCGATCCCTTCGGGCAGCGTTTGTAGCTCCTTTCTACTGAGTTATCGCTTATTTATGTAGAACAACTACAGAGCACAAGCTCAGCCTTGTATAAAGAATCTATACAAGGCTGCAAAAACAATCTCGGAAGATAAACAAGTATCAACCATAAAACGTACAACAGGTAAAAAATCGGTTTATTTATTAACTGTTGTACGTTTACTTATTAAGTCTTTATTTACAAAGGGTTTGACTTTAATTTGCTACTCTGCATAAAAACATGATATTTACCGATGCACTAAAAAATGCTAAGCTTATCACACTTTCATTTACTCCCATGTTCATTGATTTATGAAATGGGCAGCAGGTTCTCCGTTGAATCCAGAAATAAAAAGATTACGTGATAAGGCTGACGAATTGACTCGTCTGCGGATACAATCAGCAGAATCGTTGATGGATACAAACACGCTTACTGTGTTTCAGACTTTCCCTCTTTTATTTCATTATAATCACCCCAGCCTTCCTGGCTATACTAAGGGTGATACCCCAGCCGGCATAGATCAATTTACAGTAACAAAAAAACATAAAGAGCAACTGGCTGAATTATTTTCCTATCAAACAGCGCCACAAAAAAAAACTCAAGCAAGCAACTTAAAGACAAAATCATATAACGCATTCTTATCGCTAAAAGAGCCCAAAAACACGCACTCAGCAAACTTAAAAATACAGCTGAATAACTTATTATTATTTCAAGATGAGTCACCAATAAAAGCGCAGCCAGCGGACTTAATTGGTTTATATGCGATGGGCAGTACAGCCTCAATCGGTCAATCTTCGGAAAGTGATTTGGACATTTGGATTTGTTATCCACACCAAATGGATTCTCAGCGTGTCAAACTATTAAAGAATAAATCTTGGTTAATAACCCATTGGGCTGAAGGTTATGGGGTTGAACTTAACTTTTTTTTAATCCCAGATAATAAGTTTCGTATTGATAATAAATCCGATATGACCATGGATGCATGTGGCAGTTCACAGCATTTATTATTACTTGATGAGTTTTATCGCACTGAACTGCATATCGCTGGGAAACGCATTTTATGGTGGCAAGTCCCCTTTGAGCAGGAAAAAAATTACAATCAATATGTGCAGAGCCTTTATGATAATGGTCAATTAAATCCCGATGACTGGTTAGATCTCGGTGGATTTGACCGCATTCCAGCTGAAGAGTATTTTGGCGCAACACTTTGGCAACTTTATAAGGGCATCGATACACCCTATAAAGCGGTATTAAAAACCGTTCTTATGGAAGCTTACTCTTGGGAATACCCCAATACAGAACTGATTGCAATGTGCTATAAAAAACGCTTTCAAGAACAACAGATGGATATTGAATATCTGGATCCCTATTGCCTCATGTTGGAAAAAGTAACCTCGTATTTAAACAAAATTAATGACCTTACACGCCTTGAGGTGGTGCGCGCTTGTTTTTATCTAAAAACGGAAGAAACCCTTTCAACAACTTGTACGCCGGATCCTGCTACCTGGCGGCGCCAAATTTTAACTAAATTTGTCAAGCACTGGGGCTGGGATGATAGCCATATTACAGACTTAGATAATAGAAAAAAATGGAAAGTGAGAGCTGTCAGTAAAGCCAAAGATATATTGCTGGATACCTTGATGGCAAGTTACAGTAAATTACTTGGCTTCGCGCGTGATAATAATATTGAAGGTTCAATCAGTGCGGAAGATTTGGGGATACTGTCGCGCAAACTTTATGCCGCACACGAAAGCCTACCGGGTAAAGTAGATTTAATTAACCCTAAAATATCACCGGATCTGTCAGAGCCGAATCTGAGCTTTATTCAAGTGCCCGAGAATAGAACAAATGCTGCCGGATGGTACCTGTATAACTGCTCTCTTGATAGCTTTAGCCTAATGAACACCCCGACATTGATGTATGCTAAATATATTGCCAAGTTAGTTGCCTGGTGCCATATGAATGGATTGTACGAAGAAGAGACTCAATTATATATTTATAATCAAGGTTCCGACCTTGTGGATAAAAAACTCAATCAGTTTATTCAAGATCTTTATTCGGTTTTCCCTATTTATATCCCCAAAGCAAGCAACATAGCATTAAGCCTGCCTTGCGAGATTAAACACTTAACGCTTTTTCTAAATCTTGAAAGGGATCCCACCCGTCACTGGGAAAGTACTCCCGAAAGTGAAGATGATCAACTGGGTGATATTTTTTCTTACGGCGAAGATAAAGAGTGTTTAATTGGCAGTATTGACCTTATTTATCGAAACTCTTGGAATGAGGTGCGCACCTTACACTTTAATAATAATCAATCCGTTATTGATGCGCTTCATACTATTTTAGGAAAAATGCATCAAGGTGCATGTCCGCCTGAGCAAATAGATCTGTTTTGTTACAGCCGCCAGTTTCAAGCACAAATAAGTCAGGCATTTAGCTCAAAACTAGATGAATACATACAGTTACGTTTGGATTCTATCAGTCAGCGATCCGTACAAACATTAAGGACAGGCGAAGAAAAGTTTGCTTTTTATTTTGAACAAACAGGCGTTTCAGTACAGCATTTAAAAAACCCCGTTGATATTTACAGCCATATTTCCAATAAAAAGCTATCCAGTAGTGCCCTCAATTTAAAAAACACCCATTTTGATAAAACAGCATCGGTTATTGGATCACATATCAGTGAAGGTATTGTGCAGTTCTTTTTTGAAAATTACTGTGATGGTTTTAATGTTTATATTGCCAATGCGGATAATGAGATAGAAACACTGCATAGTTTTACCGGCGGTAAAGATGATTTGGTACAAAACGTAAATCGATTTTATGCTTCAAATAACAATGAAATGAACAAGTTAGATGAAAGCATCAACTTCAACTTACCGCAGTTTTATGAAATTGAATTGTCCGACAATAAAGAGCTTGTTTTATCGTCATTTACCAGTACAACGAAGGAGAATGAGCCATAGACATCTAGCCCTCTTTACGTATAGATTGCCAAAATAAGCAACTAACGGTAAAATAACCTTTCTACTTTTATGGGGTAATAAAGATGTCTACAAAATGGAATGGTGAATATATCAGCCCTTATGCTGAACACGGTAAAAAAAGTGAGCAAGTAAAAAAAATAACAGTCTCAATCCCCACTAAAGTCCTCAAAATACTGACCGACGAGCGCACCCGTCGTCAGGTAAATAACTTACGCCATGCCACTAACAGTGAGTTATTATGTGAAGCCTTCTTACATGCGTACACTGGGCAACCGCTGCCGGAAGATGAGGACCTTGAGAAAAGCCAGCCCACAGGCATTCCGGAAAGTGTTAAAAGATTAATGAAAAAATAGAAAATTAAACTGTTCAGACAATCAGCCTATGGGCACTCCTTCTACGCAGTTTAACTTATTATTTATGATTAACTTTGCTGCAACTGCCGATATAAAAATGGCCATTGAGTATTAAAATATTGGGTTGGTTTGTGTTTAAATTGACTGCGTACAAATTGGCTCATGCGCCCTTCAACGAAAGCAAGTAACAAGTTCGCGACGATAGCCTCATCGATACTCAGTTTACCGCCATCAAAAATGGCTTTTTCTCTCAGGATCAGTTTGAGTTGTGACTCTAACTTTGAAAAAACATGCTCAATACGTGTTTGCAGTCGCTCATTTTCCCCTAATAAAGCATCCCCGGTTAAAATGCGCGTAATACCCGGATTTTGCTCAGCAAAACCTAACAAAAAATATAATATATGTTCAACACGTGCGAATGTTTGTTTTTGCTGTTCTTTAATTAGGTTTATTTGGGTAAAAATGGTTGATTCAATGTAATCAATTAAGCCTTCAAACATACGCGCTTTGCTTGGAAAGTGACGATATAATGCGGCTTCAGAAACACCAACTTCAGCGGCTAATTTCGCAGTTGTAATACGCTGACCGGGTTGACCTTCAAGCATTTTAGCCAATGCACGTAAAATATCTTCCTTGCGATTTACTTTCTTTTTAGTTATTTGTGCCAGCATAATTTACAACTTCCCTTGTCGTTTTAAACTAAAATCAATGTTTTCCTGAGTGACCAAATCCACCTTCTCCGCGCTCTGATCCCTTAAATTCATCCACAATTTCAAATGTTGCCTGTACTACGGGTAAAAAAACCAACTGCGCCAATCGCTCTCCCGGCTCAAGGCTGAAACTCTCTGTACTGCGATTCCAACAGGAAACCATCAGCGGGCCTTGATAATCAGAATCAATTAAACCCACTAAATTACCCAACACAATACCATGCTTATGACCCAATCCAGAGCGCGGCAAAATGGTTGCCGCCAGTTTAGGGTCGCTGATATGAATTGCAATACCCGTTGGAATCAGCTTGGTTTCTCCGGGTTTAATAATTAATGTTTTATCAATACAGGCACGCAAATCCATACCTGCAGATCCTGCCGTGGCATGCTCAGGGAGCGGGAATTCGTTACCGATGCGGGGATCGAGAATTTTAAGCTCTATCTGTTTCATTATTTAAATCCTTTATTTTTCAACGCGTATTCTTGGCTTATTATTTTAAGCAGCTGGCTTGCAACCACCTTTTTATCGGCAAGTCTTATATCAAACCGCTTTTCGCTAGAAAACACACTTAACGCATTTTGTTCACTGTTAAAACCCTGACCATTTTTTGCCACATCATTAGCTGCAATTAAATCTACATTTTTACGTTTTAATTTGTCTTTTGCATGAGTTTCAAGATGCTCTGTTTCCGCAGCAAAAGCCACGCAGAAAGGGCGATTTTGATGATCTGCGACATCTTTAATAATATCCGGATTTTTGACCAACTTAATGATTAAATCATCAATACCGGATTGTTTTTTCATTTTTTGCTCAGCGACCGTTTCCGCGCGATAATCAGCAACCGCCGCACATGCGATAAATATATCGCAGTTATTAAGGCTGGATAGACTGGCTTGGTGCATCTCTAAGGCGCTTTTCACATCTAATCGCGTTACCCCTTTTGGCGTACCCAAGTTTACAGGACCACTAATGAGAGTCACCTTAGCCCCGATTTTTTGCGCCGCTTGCGCCAATGCAAAACCCATTTTACCGGAACTATGGTTACTGATATAACGAACAGGATCTAATGACTCCTGTGTCGGCCCTGCAGTAATAGTGATATTGACACCGGCAAAGTCGCTGTTTTTGTCAGTAAAATAATCTATCACGTGATCCACAAGATCACTCGGATCAAGCATTCTACCAGGCCCTGTATCGCCGCAAGCCTGCGCGCCCTGCCCTGGCCCCCAAATTAATGCCCCGCGTTGCTCTAATACGCTGAGATTGTCTTGTGTTGCCTGTGCTAAGTACATTTGCTGATTCATTGCCGGCGAAACAGCAATAGATGAGGATGTCGCTAAACATAAGGTCGTTAATAAATCATCCGCCATGCCCGCACGTAATCGCGCCATTAAATTTGCAGTTGCGGGTGCAATTAAAACCAGATCCGCCCATTTGGCCAACTCGATATGGCCCATACCGGATTGTGCATTGGGATCCAATAAATCATCGGCAACAGCATGTCCGGAGACAGCTTGCATGGTAAGTGGCGTGATAAACGCCTTCGCCGAAGAGGTCATTACAATCCGGACATCTGCTCCGAGATCTTTTAAACGACGCGTTAATTCTGCACATTTATAGGCAGCAATTCCCCCCGCGATACCCAGTAATATTTTTTTTCCGCTTAAAATAGGATTATCAGACATTGTAGAATACTCAATATAACAAATAAGAAGGAGATAGAATAGCAAAGTAATTAAGCAAAATGTGAATAAATCTACTCGATTTAATCGCAATTTAATGGCTGCGCTATACTTAGCCAAAATCGACTTAATAACAATATCTTTACTGCCTCTCCCAAGCCCAACAGTTATCTGTTTTATAACCGTAATGCTTAATTATCGGAATTTATTAGATCATGACAAAATTAAAAGACTGGCCTAATCAAGAAAGACCGAGAGAAAAATTGCTTCAAAAAGGAACCGCAGCCCTTTCTGATGCTGAGCTGCTGGCTATATTTTTACGCACGGGTTGCCGCGGTGTCGACGTCGTCACACTGGCCAAACAGCTGCTCAGTGAATTTGGCTCCTTACATGCATTATTTGCGGCGTCAGAATCGGACTTTTGTAACAAAAAAGGCTTAGGCCAGGCAAAATATGTGCAATTGCAGGCCGTCCTTGAAATGTCCAGCCGCTATTTACAAGAGCCCTTAAGCACCGGGCAACCTTTAACCAGCGCCACACAAACCAAAGCCTTTTTAATCGCCAAAATGCACAATTTACCCTATGAGGTCTTTGCGGCAATATTATTAGACACACAGCACCGTATTATTCGCTTTCATGAGTTTTTCTTCGGTTCAATCGACTGCGCAACAGTACACCCTCGAATTATCGCGCAAAAAGTATTATCTGAAAATGCCGCAGCAATTATTCTGGTACATAATCACCCTTCCGGCGATCCAACAGCGAGCGAAGCCGACAAAATAATCACCAAAAAGATTGTTTCTGCACTGCAATTAATAGACGTCCGGGTTTTAGATCATTTGGTCGTTGGGCACAGAAAATGTACCTCATTTGCAGAAAATGGATGGATTTAACGCCTAAATTAAGAGTTTTGTTGATCTTCCATACGCATTCATGTATAAAATGCGCCCTCGACGCCTTTGGCGACGGCTAAAAAAGGTGTTCGACTATTTTGCTCGAGTAAAACTAATATTTGGAGAATCACGACATGTCTAGAGTATGTCAAGTTACAGGTAAGCGTCCAGCTTCAGGTAACAATGTATCACACGCAAAAAACCGGACAAGACGTCGTTTTTTACCTAACCTACAAACACACCGTTTTTGGGTTGAGAGTGAGAACCGTTTTGTGAAACTACGCCTAACTACTAAAGGGATGCGTATCATCGATAAAAAAGGTATTGATTCAGTATTAACTGATCTTCGTGCCAATGGTGAAAAAGTTTAAGGAGCTTTAAAATGCGTGATAAAATTCGTTTAAATTCAAGTGCTGGTACTGGCCATTTTTATACTACTGATAAAAATAAAAAGACTATGCCTGAAAAGTTTGAGATCAAAAAGTTTGATCCTGTTGTACGTAAGCATGTTATGTACAAAGAAGGCAAAATCAAGTGATCTTGATTTAGCCTGCAAAAACCCAGTTTATACTGGGTTTTTTTATATCTAAAAAACGCCTAACCTGGCTTTTTCCTGCTCAAATCTCGCGCTAAGATCAACGACAAACCTATCATCTGTAAAAAAATAGACCAGTTCCGTAAACGCGATATCTGTTGTTTTAATACCATCTCTAATTCCACCAATTCCAAATTCAAAAAATATTTATTGTCTATTTTTTCCCGTAAATCATCCTGATAGTCATTAATTTTAAAATCTAACTCACTAATATTTTGTAACGCAGTAACAGAGATTTCCTGATGCAAATAGGTTGTCAGTAAGATTGAAAATTGCTGCGCAATATTATCTTTCAGACTTCCCTGGTTTAATAACAGATACAAGGCTTCGCGCTTTC
>JBLIEH010000016.1:0-14399 GCA_047632875.1 Psychromonas sp.
CAACCGCTGTTCCCTTAAGCCTGCTTGGGGCGCCTTTTTTAAAGGGTAAAAAGATTATTTTACTGGAGCCGCGAAGAGTTGCCGTTAAATCGATTGCTTTTTATTTGGCAAAACTCTTAGGTGAAAATGTCGGGCAGCGTATTGGTTACCAAATTCGCAACGAACGGAAAATATCAGCGGATACCGTACTTGAAATTGTTACCGAAGGTGTATTAACCCGCCGTCTGCAAAATGATCCAGAATTGAGTGATGTCGGGCTGATTATTTTCGATGAGTTTCATGAGCGCTCTATTCATGCTGATTTGGCCTTAATGCTGGTCTTGGAGGTTCAACAAGCCTATCGGGACGATTTGACCTTATTGGTGATGTCGGCGACGATCGACACGGATCTCATCGCAAATTATCTTAACCATGCACCGGTAATAAAATGCCCGGGACGCACCTTCCCAGTTGAGATTGAATATATCGGTCACACCCGAGAATATCTTGATCAGCAGGTGATGAGGGCGCTGAATACGGCATTAAACGAGACAAGCTCGGGTGATATCCTAATATTTTTACCCGGGCAAGGCGAGATAAAAAGAGCCATCCAGTTCGCCAAGCAGCAACTTGGCTCAAGTCTTGATTTATTACCTTTATACGGCGGCTTGGCACTAGCACAGCAGGAGTTGGTGCTGAGCAAAAAAACAGGTAGTCAACGCAGAGTAATTTTTTCCACCAACATTGCGGAAACCAGTTTAACCATTGAAGGTATCAGCACGGTGATCGATTCGGGCCTGGAAAAGGTATTAAGCTTCGATGTCAAAAGCGGTTTGTCGCGATTAGAAACAACTTATATCGCCAAAGCGTCAGCCACCCAGAGAGCGGGGAGGGCAGGACGTTTACAGAGCGGGCGGGCGATTCGCCTGTACAGTGAGGCAAAACACCAGGGGCTCAATGCTTTTCAGGCCGAGGAGATAACCAACACAGATTTGACCAGCTTAGTATTGGATTTGGCTGCCTGGGGGATCACCACCTATGCAGAGGTTAACTGGTTAACGCCGCCCCCTGAACATCACTTTGATGTCGCCTGCTCTCTTAACCGCGGTTTAGGCTTGCTGGATGCACAGAACAAAATAACCAAACAGGGGATCCGTGCTTTAAAAATGGGCCTGGAGCCAAGGCTGGCGAGCATGTTGCTTAACTGTCAATCCGAGTTGGAAAAAAGAATCGCCTGTATCCTGGCGGCCCTGCTTTCTGAACGCGATATTTTATTTAATGCGGGGAGCTCTGACATTGCCCTGCGCGCTATGCTGTTTAATGATTATCTGGCGGATAGAAAATCGTTAAAAACCGACCGGAATATTAATATTGGTGTGTTAGAGCAGGTGATAACTCTGGCGAAGTCCTTTGCAAAATCGCTGGGTTTGTCAACCTTGGGTGAGACGGTCAGTTTATCTGACTTGAGCCATTATGCGGGCGCCTTATTACTGACGGCCTACCCGGATCGTTTAGCCAAAATTCGCAGCACAAAAAGCAACCGCTATTTACTCGCCAACGGGCGGGGCGTGACGCTAAGGGATATGGACTCAGTTCAAGGTGAGCCCTGGCTGGTGGTGTGCGATTGTGACGGCAAAAACAAAGATGGTAATATATACAGCTGCGCGGCTGTTTCCATCGATCAAATAAAAACCGCACTGACAGAGCAGTTGATCGAAAATAGCTATTACGCTTTAGATACTAAAAAAGAGAAAGTAATTGGCCGCCAGCGACTCACTTACCGCGCTTTAGTGATCGAAGAGCAGCTCTTAAGCGTGATCCCTGACAATGAATTTGCCCAGTGTGTTGCCGATATTGTTAAGCAGGAAGGGCTGGCATTTCTCAATTGGACAAAGCTTTGCGCTTCATGGCTTGCGAGAGTTGAATGGTTAGGTTCTGTGCTGTCGGATTTTCCGCAAATCAGCGAAACCACCTTAATTGAGCAGTTGGATAACTGGTTACTGCCCTATATCGGCAAGGTAAAAACCATCAAGCAGCTCAGACAACTCAATATTGCTGATCTGCTGATGGCGAATTTAACCTGGCAGGAAAGCCAAATGTTAGCGTCCCAGGCGGCCGAGTTTTATAACGCGCCGAGCGGCAAATCCATCACCATTCGTTATGATCAGCAGCAGGGACCGACCGTGGCGATCATTTTGCAGGAGATGTTCGGCCAGTTAGACTCTCCCATGCTGGCGAATAACACCGTCCCGATCCGTTTTGAACTGCTTTCACCGGCACGAAAACCGATTCAGACGACCAGCGATTTAGGCAATTTTTGGTGCACTTCTTATTTTGATGTCGCCAAAGAGATGCGCGGCAGATACCCTAAACATCGCTGGCCGGAAGCTCCGCTGTTGGAGTTGCCCGGACGTTCGGTTAAAAAAAGAACATAGTCCGTGCAGTCTCATCTGAATAAAAAATTCTGATAATATATTATCGAAAAAGGGGCATAATGAGCTAAAATAGCTTGTTCAAATTAACTTTTTCGGTAAAGCGCTTTGACGCTTCCTATACTTTAAAAAACTAACGGTTACAGTGAACTTGGGGCACAGGGCTCTGTGCAGTAACAAAACAGGGCGATAATGGCCCACATTAAATTTTCTATCTAACAGTATAAAAGGAAGTCTCAAATGGAAAGCTACGAAGCCTTATTGGCCACTTTAGCCTTGACCATGGGTGCATCATGGGCCAGCGGAGTCAATTTATATGCTGCCCTGCTGGTGCTGGGTTTGGGCGGGATCAGTGGCAATATTGATTTACCTACAGGACTTGAAGTGCTGGAAAACCCTTTGGTTATAGGCGCCGCGGGGTTAATGTATGTGGTCGAATTCTTTATCGATAAAACGCCTGGGGTTGACAGTAGTTGGGACGCTATTTCTACCTTTATTCGCTTGCCTGCCGGTGCCATGCTCGCCGCCAGCGCCGTGGGTGATGTCACTCCCGCGCTGGAAATTGCAGCCGGAATAATGGGCGGCGGTTTAGCGGCTACCAGTCATGCTACCAAGGCAGGAACAAGATTGCTGATTAATACATCTCCTGAGCCAGTGACTAATTGGACGGCATCAATCACTGAGGATTTGTTAGTTCTCGGTGGGCTTTGGACCGCGCTTAATCATCCGCTTATTTTTATCATTTTGATGGTGCTCTTTATCATCTTGGCTATTTTCATTTTGCCCAAGCTATGGCGTTTGATTAAATTGCTGTTTCGTAAAATAGGTCAATTTTTAGGTTTGGTTGAGAGAGGTAATGGCAGTGATGGCGAATCGGGTTTAAGTTCAAATCCCCAGTATCAACGCTTGCAAGCGTTACGCGATGAGGGAGTCTTAAGTGAAGATGAGTTTAATATCGCCAGACAGAGGTTGGATCGCAATAGTGAGTCGCAATAACGGCCGAACTCGATTTTACATCTCCACTGAAGATTTTTCGCCGGTGAAGTGGGGCGCGGATACGCCTTCACTGTTATTGTCATCCTCAAGTTGTATAACGGCTTGGGGATTTTTTGATCCATTAAGGTGACCGTGATTCAAAACCTAGCCACTTTTTAGTTGGGCAATTTTAGGACTATACTATTGAGTTATTGCGATATTCTCACGACTACTCTGCTTTTTTGACCAGTAGCCGGCAAGCAGTGAACCGCTGATATTATGCCAGACCGAGAATATTGTGCCTGCTATTGCTGCAGTTGGCGCAAAGAATTTCATCGCTAACGCCGTTGCCAGACCGGAGTTTTGCAGGCCAACCTCAAAGGCTATGGTTCTGCAGACACTCTCTTCAAAGCCCAATTTCTTCGAAATCAAGTACCCGGAAAGCAGTCCAATGGAATTATGAAGCACCACAGCAAGTGCAACTATTGGGCCAATTTCAACCAGTTTATCTGCATTTAAAGCAACCACAATAGCAATAATCAGAACGATCGCAGCCATCGAAATAACAGGTAATGCAGCCCCTATCTTTTCAATTTTTTTATTAAACAGACTGTTTAGAATGACACCCGCCAATACAGGCACTAATACTATTTTGATTAGACTCATAATCATGCCGAAAACCGGAATATCTACCGCTTTACCCGCTAATAGTTCGACCAATAAAGGTGTAAATATTACCCCTAAAAGCGTACTGATAGCTGTCATAGTAATAGATAATGCAACATCACCCTTTGCCAAAAAGCACATCACGTTACTGCTGGTACCGCCGGCGACACAGCCGACAAGCACCATACCTACAGTCAGGTCAGGATCAAAATTTAACAGTGTTGCAATACCCAGAGCCACTAACGGCATAACACTGAACTGCAGGATAACGCCTGTTACCACAGCTTTAGAGGAACTAAGGACATTAGCAAAATCAGATGCTTTTAAGGTCAGTCCCATGGATAACATAATGATGATTAACAAAGGCACAATAGCCGACTTTAAGCTGGTAAACAGATCGGGTTGAAAGAATGCCACAACAGATAGCAACACAGCCCATACTGGAAATAAATTGGTTATGATTCTCATTATATAAAAAGTCCATTTAGTTGTTTGAGGTTTTATATTATTGCACATATTAATGTATCGCAGTATAGGTTACTGCTATGTAAAGGTTTTACTGTTGTGGTTAATTGGAAATCTACAAATTTTGTTAAGGTCTTATGCCCTTGACTGCGGCTAGACGCTGAGATATCTAAACGTGGTTTCGCAGTTCGAGGGGGTTATGCTTATCAACAGCCAGAAAAAAAGGTGAATGGAGTTTCATTTGACGAAGAGGTTTAAGTTGATTACAGCGTAATACTCAATGGAAATAGGTTTTTTCGGTTCTATAATGATAATGACGACCGAGAGTAAACATCTTATATCATTAACTCCTTAGTCGAGGGGCATTATTGATTTAAAAGCAATGTGTTAGAGGGGCTTGGAGATGTACATACCTTTATGTTCTTATGTTTCTCGATTCAGATTTTCAGCCCGCGGCTCTCTAATTTGTTAGCCATGAGATGTTTTATAAATATTATCGATATGTTGCACACAAAGAGATTCAACAGGGAGATACCCTCTCTGTGATCTAATAAAACCGTTAAACGGTGCAAAGGAGATTAAGATGGCCTTTATCATTTCGGTGGACCGTGTCCGGTTTCTCCTGAATCGGTTACGCGACCGACTTTGGGTCAGGCCATTGGCTGTTTGCCTGTTATCGATCGCGGCGGCGTTCGTCGCAAAACTTGCGGATGGCACTAGGCTAACGCAACTCGTGCCGGTGATCACCGCGGACTCCATTGAGACGCTGCTGTCCATTATGGCTGCGAGCATGTTGGTTATCGCCACCTTTTCAGTGGCATCAATGGTGTCGGCTTATGCGTCGGCAGGTAGCACCGCAACACCGCGCGCATTCACTTTGGTAGTCGCCGATGACGCATCACAAAATGCTCTTTCTACCTTTGTCGGGGCATTCATTTTCAGCATAGTGGCGCTCACCGCGGTCAAGAATGACTATTTCGATAGGGCAGGCATTTTTTTCCTGTTCGTCCTGACGGTGAGCGTATTCGCCATGGTCATCATTAAGTTCGTCCGCTGGGTTGACAGCATCGCCCGGCTCGGACGATTGAGCACGACGATCGACAAGGTTGAAAAGGCGACCGTAATAGCTCTGAAGCGGCGACGGGATGCACCAACTCTTGGCGCTATGCCGGTCCAGTCTCAGGCGCGCGGACAAGCGGTGTTCGCAGCAAGTGTGGGTTATGTGCAGCACATCGATATCGGCGCGCTGCAGACATGGGCGGAAAAAACTCAGATGCGGGTGGTGGTTGCGGCGCTGCCGGGGACGTTCGCCGCCCCTGATCAGGCACTTGCATACGTTAGAACTCAGTCAGGTGAGCAGACTGAAATTGATTGCGGGCCTGTCGTTAAGTCGTTTTTGATTGGAGGCGATCGCCTTTTCGATGACGACCCGCGATTTGGTTTAGTGGTGTTGTCGGAAATCGCCGGTCGTGCTTTATCGCCCGCGGTGAATGATCCCGGCACGGCGATTGAGATCATCGGCACTTTTCTGCGGCTCTTTGTTCTGTGGAATGAGCCCGCGACGCCCGGAGATGAAAATAGCCCGAAGTACAACCGCGTAGAAGTGCCAGAGATATCGCTGCAGGACATGTTTGATGATGCTTTTACGGCGATTGCCCGTGACGGTGCGGGCACAGTCGAAGTGTCGGTGCGTCTGCAAAAAGCGCTGCGCTCTCTTGCATCGCTTGGTAATGCACAAATGCGAGATGCTGCAGAATACCACGGGAGTCTGGCGCTGAAGCGGGCGCGAGTTGGACTGGTTATGGCGGATGACCTGACGGCCGTAATAAACGCGGCAAAGTCCGCGGAGCCAGTCGCTTCCTTAAAAACTCAACGCGCTGGATCATTAGACCGGGACTGAGAATGCATGATTCTGAGCAGATGGCACTTAGAGGATCGCGGTATTAGGAGCGTTAATCTTGAGATAAAAATTAAAGATCTTACTCTTGCGACTCTTCTCATTCCTTATGCTAAAGGAATTTATCGATCAATAAAAACGTAAACTAAGATCCTAGCCGAATTCGGCAGTTTCACCGCGAACCGTATCTCCGCCATTAAAACAGAATAAATCTATCTCCCACTGTCATTAATTCATGTTGTAAAATATAAGCAATTGATTAATAAAAACCTGCAGTGTAGTGTTTATCTTTGTTATAAATTTTGATGGCCGTATTTCTTGTGGATAGAAAGCATTTTCCAGCTAAGAGTCTGTTAATCATACAAGGTCAATGATGGAAGCTCTAAAAGTTTTTGGCATTTTTACTGTTACTGCTGTTGCAGAAATAGTCGGCTGTTACCTCCCGTATCTTTGGTTGCGGCAAGGCCATTCAATTTGGTTACTGATACCTGCTGCATTTAGCCTCGCAGCCTTTGTCTGGTTGCTGACATTACATCCTGAAGCGGCTGGCCGTACTTACGCGGCATACGGCGGTATTTATGTTTCTGTCGCATTAATGTGGTTGTGGCTGGTGGAATCAACGCGCCCGACAATGACGGACATCGTTGGTGTTTTAATTTGTATTCTTGGTATGGCGGTGATCATGTTTGGTCCAAGGAATACTTAACAATATAATTAATGAACGCCTACGGTTAGACCTGCACTCTGCGCCGCTAAGTTCTTGCCGATTGTTGCAGGCGTTGATATTTAAGGGAATTCCCTCTGATAAGGAGTCTTTGTGAAAAAAGAAATTGATAAATTAGCTTGGTTGTATATTCGCGATGGCAAGCTCTTGAGTGCGCGTTCAAAAAACAAAAAACTGTTCTATATTCCTGGTGGTAAACGCGAGGATGGGGAGTCAGATCAGCAAGCGCTGATACGTGAAATTAAAGAAGAGATGTCAGTTAAGATAATCCCCGCTTCAATCAAATATGCACAAACATTTAAAGCGCCAGCTGATGGAAAAAATAACGAAACACTTGTTAAGTTAACTTGTTATTTTGCAGACTTCCAGGGAGATCTTTCGCCTGATGCTGAAATAGAAGAAATTGATTTTCTAAGTTACCAAAATAAATCTCTTTGTTCGCTTGCTTCAATTAAAGTGATGGATTGGTTAGAGAGTCAAAATTTAATACAGTAATGGGCATAAAAAACGTCTGATTCTTATTGTTTTGGAGATAATGATGAAAATAATGACATGTAAGCAACTTGGAGGAGCTTGTGACAAACCATTTCACGCTAATACTTTCGAAGAAATCGCAGAATTAAGTAAGTTGTATGGAATGGAAATGTGCCAAAAGCAAGACGCAGCTCACCTTGAAGCAATGAGCAAAATCCAACAGTTGATGCAACAACCTCAAATGATGCAAGATTGGTTTGAAAGCAAAAAAAATGAATTTAATGCCTTGCCAGAAAAATAGATGGTTTATTCATTTACAATAAAGCTTCTCGTAATAAACAGCCAAAGAAAAGTAACCAAAAGAAAGCTGCCTGAACCCTTTTTTTGTCTTGCCATACCCGCCACATTTTTAACGCACCATCTCAGACATTACATCTCTGTACTGACTGAGATTAGAAAAATCACGGATGATGTTTGTTGCTAAAGCAGTCGTTGATAGCAAGAAAAATGGACGGGAGATACTTAGCCACTTTGGCTTGGTGTTTTAGAAGCGAAAAGCTTTGCTTGTCCCATCTTTTCATCTTTTTGAGCAACAAAACTGTAAACGGAAATTAAGACGCCAGCCGAATTGGACTGTTTATTTATAAAATACTTTGTCCTTGAACTCGACAGTTTCACTTTGAACCGTATTTCCGCCGTAAAGATGGAATAAATCTACCTTTCCACCGTCGTTAATTCATTTTATAAAATATAAGTAATTGATTAATAAAAACTCGCAGTGTAGTGTTGATGTTTATTGTGATTTTTTGAAGGGGTCTGTTTCTTGGGGCAACAATAGGTTGTTCCAGCTAATAAGCTGTTATAAGTCAACGGAAACTATCGAGTCTATATGGAATTAAAAAACTTTGTAAAAGAAACATTGGAGCAAATAGTTGAAGGTGTTTCTCTGGCTGAAGAAGCCATCAATAAAAAAGGTGGAAGCATTAATCCATCAGGGATTCGGTTTAAAAAGGACGGTTTTTGGACTGAACATAACCACGCGATTCCGCAAAATGTAATCTTCGATGTTGGCTTAACATCTACTGATAAAGCAGGCTATTCTGAAGGAATCGGAGTTTTTCTTGGAAGCATTAGTTTAGGTAAGAAAAATGACTCGGGGAATGAACAAGTTGCAATAACTAAAGTTCAATTCACTGTCCCGTTGGCATTGCCCCCAGGTGAAAACCTAAAATCTAAACCTCTTACTAGCAATGACTTATAACAAGAACTTTAAACGGAACAAAACAGTTGGCTGTTTCGCTCCGCTACACAATTATAGCCAACTATTTTTGTCCGCTTAAGCGGGCGTTAATGACACCTGAAACGTTATGAAAAACGCTAAAATTTCGGGCATTTTCACCGTTACTGCCGGCGCAGAAATAGTCGCTTGCTAGCTCCCATATTTTTGGTTGCGGTAAAGACTCCAATTTGGTTACTTATACCAGCTACATCTAGTCTCGCAGCATTTGTTCAGTTGTTTACTACATCCTGAATATGCAGGAAGTACTTACGCGGCATAGGGCAGTATTTATGATTAATGTGATTGTGCGAGTGGAATCAACTCGTCCAATAATTATCTAAGTGTAGCTTAATGCAGTGCCATTCAGACCTGACTATTATTACTTTCACTAAAAACACTGGTAACCTACGCGCCAGTGTTTACGGCGTTAGCTTTTTCAAGGAGGCCGAAGATGAATATGACACGATTATTTGAATGGATTGAGCGGTACCAACTTAATATCAAAATATTTATGGTTCCAATGTTGGGCGTCCTTATTGGGTCTGTCTATATACTTGTTTACATGACAGGCGGTATTAAGTTCGTTTATTCTCATTCGATGTATGTTCCAATCGTATTGTCAGGCTTGGTCTTTGGAGCCAGAGGAGGTATTTTAGTTGGGTTAATCGGTGGTATAGTATTAGGACCCTTTATGCCAATCGATGTAGTCACCGGTGAACCGCAGAAGATGATTAACTGGCTCTATCGTACTGGATTCTTTACCATAATCGCATTTATCAGTGGTGTCGCATGGGATGGTGTAAAAACCCATATTATACAACTCAACTGGATTTCACAGCACAATACATTTACCCGTCTGCCAAATCAATTGGCGTTGCTCAAGAAAATGCCCCTAATTGCTAAAGAAAAATCCTCACACAGTGTTTTAATACTTGCTGTTATTTCCTTGGAAAATTCGATGGAGTTGAATAATGCTTTTGGTTTAGGTGTCATTCCAGAAATAATCCAACAATTGGCAAAACGCTTGGAACATATTGGAATCAAGAATTACACATATCAAATAGAGACATCACAGTTAGTGATATTGGCAGCCGATCGCGCTCAGGAAACGGAGGCAATTTATCATGAAATAGGCGGAGTCTGCCGTGAGTCGTTCATTTTTAATGAAATTCTTATTCATGTTGATATGCGGATGGGTATCAGAGAGTTTAGTCAGGTTGTGCAAGCACCAATAATATATCTGCAAGAGGCGATACGAGCCCTGGCTGTGGCACAAGAAAGAAAAATAGACAGAGTAACCTACAGTGCTGAAATCAAGAATCATGATACTGAAAACATTGCTTTTCTAGGGGAGTTAAAAAAAGCTATCGGAAAAGGAGAACTGTCGATGCATTATCAGCCTAAAATCGATATTCCAACAGGGAATATCCATAGTGTTGAAGCGCTGATGAGATGGAATCATCCAGAAAAGGGGAATATACCTCCCGGCTTATTTATTCCACGCGCAGAGCAAAGTACATTGATTCATTTACTTACCGAGTTTGCTTTGGATGAGGCGATTAAACAAATCGTGCAATGGAGGCAATACGATATAAATATACCCGTAGCAGTAAATATTTCGATCAATGATTTGTTACACCCGGGATTTTATAATCTGATAGCGAATATTCTCGATAAGTACGGCGTAAGTGGAGAGTTTCTGGAATTGGAATTGACCGAGGGGGTAATGATAATTGATATGGAGAAGTCGATCTCTGAGTTGATGAAATTGAAAAAACTGAAAATAAGTTTTTCTATCGATGATTTCGGCACGGGGTACTCATCATTACAATATTTGCATCTGCTTCCCATTTCTTTTATTAAGATAGATCAATCGTTTGTCAGCATGTTGCCGACTGAAAGGCATGGCGTTTCTATTGTGGAAACCACTACGATGTTGGCCAATAAAATGGGGATAAAGTCCATCGCTGAAGGCGTGGAAAACAAAGAGAGTTACGAATTTCTTAAAAATATCGGGTGTGATATAGCTCAGGGATATTTAATTTCCCGTCCCTTACCAGCGGATGATTTTACTAAATTCTACCTACAACACGCTGGCAGATATTTACCTACATGAATGATAAGAAATGGGCTGAAGTGGCAAGTAAACCAACAACCGTTATGCGCTGTTTATTTATGCAATCAAATGGCACTTAGAGCTCAACTCGTTGGGAAAAGTGCAAATCGAGCTATACTAATCAGACTGAACTGGCGCTTTATTCGTTTCATGATTTCCTTTCTAAAATCATATTACCGCCAAGAAAAGTAACTTGCCGATAAGGGCGAAAGAGCAATAAAGAAGGTGTTGACCATTTACTTGAAGCGCAAACCTGCTAACCAACCACTTGCATTAAGTTAAGGGTGAAGCTTTAACATCACATAGTCCTACCGACATACCTTAATAAACCGATTTATAACTCAATTTTAAAGCACGCTATTGAGAATGGAATAATCCATTGAATAGCAAGTAAATATAAATTATCGTGGTTTTTATTGTCAGCCGACAGGCTGAAAATGAAAAATTCGACAGCCTTGTTATATGTGTACAATAATTTGGGAGTCATACAAAATGTCTGAGTTAATTAAAAATGCAGCAAGTTGTCTCTGTGGCAGTGTGAAAATAGACGCTAGCAATCTAAATCCTAAATTCACAGTGTGCCATTGTGGTACCTGTAGAAAGTGGGGCGGTGGCCCTTTTTTTGCAGTTCAGTGCGGCACTGAGGTGGAAATTAAAGGGGCTGAAAATATTCAAGAATATCAGTCATCAGCTTGGGCTACGAGAGGTTTTTGTGCTAATTGTGGTACACATTTATTCTATCGATTGAATAAAAATGGTGGTTATAATATCCCTGTCGGCTTATTCTCAAAGGTTAATAATTTTGTCATGACTATGCAGTACTTTAATGATCAACGCCCTGATTATTACTGTTTTTCCAATCAAACAGAGGAAATGACCAAAGCTGAAATTAAAGCTTATTTTACATCGGAAGTTTAAGCAAGTATAACAAATAAGTTGTTTAACTGTCTGGGAGGAGGGGGTTAAATAAATCGGTTATATTTTCTAACCTTTGGGTGTCCAGTTTTTACGTTCCATGCTCAGTTTTTAACAGCTATTGTCATCAGCTGTGGCACTCACTCTACCTCAAATTGAAAGACTATTGATTCGTATATTGGAGACTGTAATGATTAAAAAAATAGGTGTTTTAACCAGTGGTGGCGATGCACCCGGTATGAATGCGGCAATCCGCGCCGTAGTGCGTGAAGGCTTACATCTTGGTTTAGAAGTCTATGGCGTCTTTGATGGTTATGAGGGTTTGCATCAAGGTAATATTAAGCCGCTCGATCGTCACTCCGTTTCTGATGTCATTAACCGCGGTGGTACTTTCTTAGGCTCAGCACGTTTTCCTGAATTTAAACAACAAAAAACACGTGAAGAAGCCATTAAAAATCTTAAAAAACATGGCATTGATGCCTTAGTTGTTATTGGTGGTGACGGTTCATACATGGGGGCTAAAAAACTCACTGAAATGGGTTACCCCTGTATCGGTATTCCAGGCACTATCGATAATGATATTCCGGGTACGGCCTATACTATCGGTTTTGATACCGCACTGAATATCGTAGTTGAAGCAATTGATCGTCTGCGTGATACATCGGCATCCCACAAACGTATTTCCATCGTTGAAATCATGGGCCGTTACTGTGGTGATTTAACCTTAGGTGCAGCAGTGGCAGGTGGCGCTGAATTCGTTGTGATTCCGGAAAAGGGTTATAACGAAGCTGAGTTGCTCAGGCAAATCAAAGCCGGTATTGATAAAGGTAAAACACACATGCTTGTCGCGATGTGTGAGCACGTAACA
Source organism: Psychromonas sp. (assembly GCA_047632875.1). GTDB lineage: Bacteria > Pseudomonadota > Gammaproteobacteria > Enterobacterales > Psychromonadaceae > Psychromonas. Next base: position 12,791 of record JBLIEH010000016.1, read on the forward strand.
AACGTTGATAAACTTGCTAAACTTATTCAAGCTCAAACGGGTCATGATACACGAGCAACCATTTTAGGGCATATACAACGTGGCGGTACACCTACAGCCCGGGATCGCATTTTGGCCAGTCGTATGGGATCTTTTGCTGTTAAGCTGTTATTAGAAGGCCAAGGCGGTCGTTGCATCGGCATAATCAACTCACAAATGGTTCACTACGATATTATTGATTGTATTAACAATATGAAAAGACCTTTCAATCAAGAATTGTTTGATCTGTCGGACTCTTTATTCTAAGCCGGAATGCTTTTTTCCTGGCGAAACCTTAAGGATTATCAAAATGAAGCGAATGCTAGCGAGCATGATAGTGTTATTGAGCCTTCTATCACTTCCAGTGTGGGCGGATGATGCCTTCTTAAAGCAAGTCTATGAGTCACGGCAAAGTGATATTCAGGTTCAAGGGCAAGGTGAAGTCATTAAAATCCTTGCTGATGATACTTATGGCGCTAAGCATCAGAGGTTCATTCTCCGCTTAGAGAATCGTCAAACTATTTTAGTGTCCCATAACATCGACTTGGCGCCAAGAATATCAAACTTGAAAGTCGGGGATTGGGTTGAATTTCATGGTGAATATGAGTGGAACAGTAAAGGCGGGGTGGTGCATTGGACGCACAAAGATCCAAAAAACTCACATGCTCAAGGTTGGCTGAAACACCGAAGTATAAAGTATAACTAAGAGCAAATTCATTAATCATGGTTGCGTAACGGTGGTCATTGTTTTTTGCCAAAGAAAAAGCAGCAAAAATAACATCATCCTAGTCGCCAGTGAGCCGGGCATTAGCGCTCATTATTGCTCAATCTAAAAAAGGAACTCAGTATGTCATTAGAGTTATGGTTAACATTTGCATTAGCTTGTGTGATTTTCAGTATTGCTCCCGGCGCGGGAATGGTCACCACTGTCAGTAACTCAATTTCTGGAGGGCTTAAAACGGCAGTAAAGAATATATTAGGTTTACAGATAGCATTATTAACACATCTTTTAATTGTATCAGCGGGACTTGGCGCGCTGTTAGCGACTTCGGCGTTAGCGTTTACAATATTAAAATATCTTGGGGCAGCATATTTATTATATTTAGGATTTTCTAAATTTTTCAGTAGTAAGGGGACAGTAGCGCAGGAAGATGAATTAGCATCTAATGCATCCAATAAACATTTAATATGGAAAGGCTTTGCTGCCAATATGATGAACCCTAAATCAATTGTATTTTTAGCTGCTTTTTTACCACAATTTTTAAATCCTGAACTTGATTTGGTTTTTCAATATATTGCATTAGGGAGTACGGTGCTAATGATCGATTTGGCCATTATGTGCAGTTATGCTTTACTCGCGACCTTACTGAAACCCTATTTAGTTAAATCTAATTTTGTAAAATTACAAAACAAAGTTTTTGGTTCTTTATTTATTGCAATGGGAATATTCTTAGCAAGAGCCGAGCAATCAACTAGCTAAACGCATTTTAAGGCATTGCTTCATAGGAAATACCCGAGGCACCCGCGTTATATTTCGTACTGCGGGATCACTGAAGGCAGCTTCATTGGAAGATTTAAATCTCACCACAAA
>JBLIEH010000017.1:0-14324 GCA_047632875.1 Psychromonas sp.
GAGTTATGGACTAAAGGAGAATAACCATGGTAAAAGGTGAGTTACCTAAAAAATGGCAGCAATCGGCCAATGTCGCAAAAGCGGTACAAATTGCCTTCGATATGGATACAAAACTGCAATACAGTATCCGTCGCTGAGTTATGGACTAAAGGAGAATAACCATGGTAAAAGGTGAGTTACCTAAAAAATGGCAGCAATCGGCCAATGTCGCAAAAGCGGTACAAATTGCCTTCGATATGGATACAAAACTGCAATACAGTATTCGTCGCAGCGCACTGGACAAGGGCATTAGCCCTTCAGAGCAAATTCGCTATTTGCTCGCCTTACCAACCAATACAAAACCTAAACGTCCGCGTTTAACCGTCAGTTTAAGTGATGAAGATTACCAGCAGCTCAGTGAACGTTACCAGATACCCGCTGATCAGCAATTAGAGATAAAAAAATCGGTTATTGAAGAGTTAACCGAATTTGCCCAGCAAAGTGAATACCATAAAGCTAAGTAATTATCGCAAACAGATCAATAAACAGCTTGTGCCCCAGGCAGAAAAAAGCGCACAGTAGGGTAAGAAAAACGGCTATTAGCACTTATTAAAGTGCTAATAGCCGTTTTAAAGTGCTAATAATTTATTTACCTCGCTAGTTAGTGCCATTACGCCAATAGTTCTTTTTTAACATGGCTTGCTGTTTAGATTGCTGCAGGGCGTATAATAATGAGTTTTGTTTACGCGTTACCCATTTTAAATATTCCGCCTGTAATCTCTTATCCGTCTCAAGCTCTGCATATTCGGCGACAACATTGACCATAGCCAACTCTTTTATTCCCTGTTTAATGTCTAACCAGGAGGAATGAAAAGTTCTACTTTTTTGCGCACAAAAGAGATTGCCCACACATAAGCCTAATAACAAGTTGGACTCCAATAACCCTTGATACGACAAAAGTTGCTCAATGGAAAACTGTTTGTGGTGACTCGCCAGTTTTAATTCTCGCCATCCAGATTCTAATGAATCCGTTGCGAAGGACGCAATAGTGCCGGTTTCTTTACTTAAAAATGGCTTTTTCTCAAATTGAATCAACCATTGTGTAAATTTCAGGACAAATTGGCAATAACGTGTTGAGGTCAGAATCTCCTCTATCGCCTGCCTGTCCGGTTGATCATTATACTGCTTTTGTAATTTTTTAATGACAGTTTTAAAATCAGGTAATTTGCGGATGTAATAACCGTCATCCTCCAACATATTTTGCAAAATGAAACGTTCATCAAAACATGAGAAAGAGCGCGCCAGCCAATGTAATTCTCCCACCCAACTGGCATTTAATATTTGCGGTACAACATTTTTAACCAATTGAAGGTTTTGATGTAAAAACTTAATACCTTGTAATAATTGATATAAAGCACCATCCTCAAAAGAATCCAAATAACAATATTCATGATATTGGGTATGCTGCAATCCATGCTGCAGATTAATCAGCAAAGCCTGCTCAACGGACATTGATTTTGTTAAGGATGAAGGAGAAAGTGCTTTCGCTTTAAAGTCAATGCCGTCTGCCAGCATATAACCGCGTTGTGCCTTACTTACATTACCTAACCTTACCTGTGGTAATTCAGCTATCGTCTCTCCTAACACAAAGAGCTGATTTTCATCTCCCTTAAGCAGCTCAAGTTCAATTTCACAAATCTCTTTTTTGCCCAGACAGGTTTCAATAAAACCACTGTCGTAAGCCACCTCGATTAATGTCTCCTCGGGCATCTCGACCAACCATGTTTGGCGATTAAAGTCGGTGCGAAAAATCGGCAGCAATTCATTTTCAAGCTGCTTAATATCACAATCTGCCGGCCATATTTTACCCTTAAAGCGCGCTAACTCGGGAATTAAACCTTCTATCGGCTCATTATATTCCGGGCGCTGATGCAAACCACCAATAACACGCCCTGCTGTTTTGATGGTTTGCTCCGATTTTTGATCACAACTGCGGATCCGTAATCCCATATCCATTTTGCGTAATCTACGTTTCTCCGTATCAAAGTAAACATTCTGTAATAATTGTTTTTTGCTAGAAATAACATGATGTAAATTGATTTTTTCATACAATTTTAAGGCAAATTCCGCATTAAAAAAAAATTTAATTTCTATTTCCGTTTCCATAATTTATAAAAAACCTATCTAAAATGAATGTGATTGATCAAAAAAAATCGTAATAATTCATCAATTATACTAAATTCATATTCAATTATGTGCAAAAGAAAGTTACCATGCGCGCAAATTTGTTTTGAATTTAAATATTCGTATGCTAAATACGGCCTAAATAATAGGATCACCTATGCCAATTAACTCGATACTTGGAGTTTTTGCAAAATCTCCAATTAAACCCATTCTGACGCATATTGATAAAGTTGCGGCCTGCAGTGAGTTATTAATCCCTTTTTTTAAAGCGAGTCATGAACAGGATTGGATAAAAGCTGAAAAGATAAGAAAAGAGCTGTCAACGCTGGAAAAGCAAGCGGATTCATTAAAACGAAAGCTGCACTTAAGATTACCCAAAGGCTTATTTATGCCTATCGCACGGGGTGATTTAATTGAACTCGCTATCCGCCAGGACAAAATAGCCAATACTGCAAAAGATATTGCGGGGCGTGTTTTAGGCCGAAAACTACAAATTCCCAGTGAAATAGAAAAAAACTTCATGATCTATCTACAACGTTGTTTAGATGCCGTCCAGCAAGCCCGAAAAGCCATTAATGAACTTGATGAATTATTAGAAACGGGTTTTAAAGGTCGCGAGGTGGATATAGTCACCAAGATGCTCGCTGAACTTGATACGATTGAAGATGATACGGACTCTTTACAGATTAAACTTCGTGGAGATCTTTTTGCTATCGAACAGCATTACAATGCCGTTGATGTCATGTTTCTTTACCAAATTTTAGAATGGGTAGGCCGTCTTGCGGATCATTCTGAATCAATCGGCGATCAACTCGAACTGATGATTGTTCGTTCATAACGCTTAAGGGATTTTTATGGATATTATAACTTCATACGGAAGCATGCTGGTGCTCTTTGCGGGAGCAGTCGGTTTCCTTATGGCTTGGGGCATAGGCGCAAACGATGTAGCCAATGCAATGGGAACCTCCGTTGGCTCTAAAGCATTAACCATCAAACAGGCAATCATCATTGCCATGATTTTTGAATTTGCAGGCGCTTATTTAGCAGGTGGTGAAGTCACATCAACAATACGTAAAGGTATTATCGATGCCAGCTTCTATGTTGATCAGCCCGAATTATTAGTCTTTGGTATGACCTCGGCGTTATTAGCGGCCGGTTTATGGTTAGTAATTGCCTCCTATTTTGGTTGGCCGGTTTCTACTACGCATTCTATTGTTGGCGCGATCGTTGGTTTCTCCGCGGTCGGAGTCGGGGCAGACAGCGTCGCCTGGATCAAGGTAACAGGTATTCTTGGCAGCTGGGTCATCACGCCGCTGATATCCGGCATTATTGCTTACATGATTTTCATGAGTTCACAAAAATTAATCTTTAATACCACAGATCCGATTAAGAATGCCAAGCGCTATGTGCCGTTTTATATGTTTCTTGCGGGTTTTCTGCTCTCTTTAGTGACTATTACTAAAGGCCTCTCACATGTAGGTTTACACTTTACCAGCTTTGAAGCTTTTGGCTTAGCGACTATTATCGGTATCTCAGTTGCGGGGGTTGGTAAAATATTTATCAACCGCATTAAAATCGACCCGAAGGCCGATAAAAAAATGCATTTTGCCAATGTCGAAAAAATATTTGCCGTGTTGATGGTAGTGACAGCTTGTGCAATGGCATTTGCGCACGGCTCAAACGATGTCGCCAATGCTATCGGCCCACTTGCTGCCGTTGTTAGTATTGTTGAACACAACGGACAAATAGCCGCTAAAGCCACATTGGCCTGGTGGATTTTGCCATTAGGTGGTTTGGGGATTGTGCTTGGTTTGGCTATTTTTGGTAAACGCGTGATGGCCACCATAGGCACAGGTATTACCCACCTCACGCCAAGCCGAGGTTTTGCAGCAGAGCTTGCCGCGGCTGCAACTGTAGTTATTGCATCGGGAACCGGTTTACCCATCTCCACAACACAAACCTTAGTGGGTGCGGTTTTAGGTGTAGGTATGGCCCGCGGTATTGCGGCACTCAATCTCGGAGTAGTGCGTAATATCGTTATCTCATGGGTGGTGACCCTGCCTGTAGGTGCTGGCTTATCAATTATATTCTTCTATATGATGAAAGCTGTTTTTAGCTGAATATAATATTTATAGCCAACCTACCTCGAGATGCAAACTCAGCATATTGAGGTAGAATGGCTATAGTCGTATAAAAAAGAGAGCTTTGGCTCTCTTTTTTGCTTCTAAGGCTTTTCCTTAGTGATTTTTGCTTTTAAAATATGCTAACATTTTTTATTTTAATGAATAGGATCCCGAACTTGAAAATATTCACCTATATTACGACTATTATTTCTCTGATGCTGTGCATGAATGCCACTGCAGAAACCCGCTATGTGAGTGATGATATTTTCATTTATATGCATTCGGGACCAAGCCGGGAGTATCGTATTGTTGGCACAATTGACGTGGGCAGTACGGTTTCGACTTTAAAATATGATCAAAAAACGAAATTTTATCGAATAAGAACCTCCGATGACAAAATCGGTTGGGTAAAAGGCAGTGAATTACAAACAACGCTACCGGCAAAAGGTATGCTGCCAACAGTGCAAAAAGAGTTACAAGAAGCACAAACAAAACTGCAAAATATTGCCCAGGAAAACAGTGGTATATTGGGTCAACAAAAGCAATCAATCATCGAAAAAGATAACTTGATAGCGACTCTGGAAAATGAGAAAAACACCTTGCAGCAAACCATCATCACGCTTGAAGCCGCTAATTTGGAACTGGACCTATTGCAGGATACCAAGGACGAACGGGTCAAAATGGAATGGATGATGTACGGAGGCAGTGTGCTCTTTTTTGGCTTGCTGTTTGGCTTATTGATCCCCTTTTTACCACGCCGTAAGAAAAACAACAATAATTGGTAACCCTATTGATAGCCAAATTACTTGAAGATCCAGGGCTCTGCATCTTCAAGTAATTTGGCTATACAATCTGACCTGCCAGCGCTAGGTCAGATTATCTTTTGAGTATAACTATCAATAACCTTTCCAATCAGTTAATGATTCCAGACTAAAACTTTGTCGACCCAATCGAAAGATACTGCGATTAGGCTGAATCTCTAGCAGCTGTATTTTACCTTGCGCGTCAAACTGCCCTTCTCTTAATTTTTTGCCATTAACCTTAATCCAACGATCCTGTGCAATGCTCGAATACATATGCACATCGTATCTTATGCTTGGCACTTTTTTCTGAAATTGGCTGGCCATCTCATGAAGGTCCCTGCCATCACTGCTTATTTCGACTGACGATACGTTATCTTGTTGGCTAGTATCCTGTAAGGCGATCTCAAAACGTTGCTGCATCTGATCAGAAACAGAAGAGTAATCAAGGTCATTCTTTAAATTGGCAGCATCCGGAGCCACAATTATTTTCGGCTCTGGTTTTTCAACCTCGGGTAAAGGTTGGGTTGCGAAAGTCATTTCCTTAACGGCTTTAGGCGCCGTATTTGTTAGCTTAATGGCCGTTTCACTATCCACAAGTGGGATAACTTCAGTCAGCTTTGGAGAGGCTTCAATCACATCTGGCGCTTTATCCGGCGCGATTGACTGTTGACTCTTTATGCCATTCGCTTCCCCAATCAGTTGTCGATAAAGTAATATGCTTAATAAACTGATGATCACCAATAGGGAGGTTAATAAAGCCACTCGCCACTTAAAAAGTCCTTTTTCTGCGCCTAGAGGTGGGACAAAAGGACCTCCTGCTGATGATTTTTGCTTTTGTAGCGCCGCTAGTATTGTTGACATTAATTTACTTCCTGTTGTAGTCGTGGCAACTGAGGATTAACCATTTGCATTAATGGCATTAAGGTTTGCCTGCCCACAATACCATCATCTTTTAAGCCGTTTACCAGCTGAAAACCCATCACTTGTTGTAACAAGGGTAAATCGAAGCGGTTTTTGCTCTCAACAGGCATTCCCTGCAACTCATTAAGTTGTGTCACCAGCCAGGCTATTTTTTCACTTTGTTGACCAAATTTAAGGTTAGTCTGTAATTCAAAGGGCGCCTGCCAAAGCACCGTTAGCTCTCCCGACCAGTAAGCATTAAACCAGGTTTCTGACACCTCAATAACCTGCCCGTCAATCAATAGTTGGTAGGTGCCGTTAATGGCATAAAGCACCGCGTGTAAACTTTCTAAATTATCTCTTTCAAGCTTAACCACACCGGGATAATTCAGCTGCTTTAATTTTTTCAGGCTGGTATTGTCTGAATAACAGGATAACAACACACTTTTCCCCTGTGCACAATTAACCGTTTCGGGGTCACCTTGATAACCCCAAACAGCGTACAAATTAAACAATGCATTTTCAAAGGTGGCATTGGAAATATCTAATGACTCATAATTATCAAACCAATCAGGAGATTCATTCTCCTGTACTACTGCCACCGCACTCGGTTGTTCTAATTCGATCGGCACAATAAGTTCTGCAGGGGCTGCAGCTAGTGCGCTTAACGCTGCAGGCTGTGCTTGAACCTCTTTAAAACGGCTCAACAGCTGCGGAGCCTGAAAGGCCGTGAGTACGGCTAATAGGATCAAAGCAATAAATCGCCAACTGTTTTTCAAGGTTGACTTAAAAAATGTCTGATTTGGCGCGAGCTCCATCTCATCACTGGATTTTTTCACCATTAAAGCAGTTACTTTTAATGTATTTTGGGTGTACGCACAGAGTAAACTGCGGTCACAAAGTAAATTAATCAAGCGTGGTACACCCTGGCTGCGCCTAAAAACTTCCCTTACGGCCTGGCGTTCAAAAATAGGAAAACTTGCCCCCGCCACATTTAATCTATGCTGGATATAATAAATGCTCTCCTGCTCCGTCAGAGGCAGCAAATGATAACGGGCACTAATTCTCTGTGCCAATTGGCGCAACTCAGGCTGTTTCAGTTTTTGCTGTAACTCGGTTTGACCGATTAAAATCACCTGTAATGGTTTTTTGTTATTTGATTCAATATTTGTGAGCAACCGCAGTTGCTCTAATACCGAGAAGCTGAGATGTTGTGCTTCATCAATTAATACGATCGCACTTCGTCCTTGATGGTGGTTATTCATCATCCAAGCGGTTAAGCTGTCAAATAATAATTTTAAACTTACCTTATCTTTTTCATAATCAATCTGAAATTCATCACAGATAGTGGCCAGCAATTCAATATCAGTTAAAGCCGGGTTTAAAATAAAAGCGACATCGGTGGTTGCGCTGATTTCCTGTAATAATTTACGACAGACAGTGGTTTTGCCCGTACCTACTTCGCCGGTTAATAAGACGAAACCACCGTTACCCTGGACACCATATTGTAAATGGGCGATTGCCTCTTGATGACGGTTACTCAAAAATAAAAAATCGGGATCTGGCGAGATCGAGAAGGGTTGCTCTTTTAAAGAGAAAAAGTCTTGATACATAACAAAATCCAAAGAAAATAGTGACAAGTGACGTTATTGCATATAATAGCTAACAAAGCCATAAAGAGGAAAAACAATGCAAATATTTTTAGTCGGAGGCGCAGTTCGCGATCGATTATTACAACTTCAGGTTAAAGATCGAGATTATGTGGTGATCGCGGCCAACCCGGAAAAACTATTAAAGTTAGGTTTTCAGCAAGTTGGCAAGGATTTCCCTGTTTTTATCCACCCGCAAACCGGTGATGAATATGCCCTTGCTCGCACCGAGCGAAAAAAAGGTTCGGGTCATAATGGATTTGAGTGTTACGCCGGCCAGGATGTCACTCTTACTGAAGACTTAAAACGCCGAGACTTAACCATTAATGCCATTGCCCAATCAGCGCAGGGAGAATTGATTGATCCCTATCACGGGCTGCAGGATATACAGATGAAAACCCTGCGTCATATATCGACTGCATTCAGCGAGGATCCGCTGCGCGTTTTGCGCGTCGCACGCTTCGCCGCGCGTTTTTACGCTTTAGGCTTCAAAATCGCCCCGGAAACGTTCGATCTGATGCGCACCCTAAGCACCAGTGGTGAGTTAAACCACCTGACCGCTGAGAGAGTTTGGCAGGAAACGGCAAAAGCGTTACAAACCGATAACCCGCAGATCTATTTCCAAGTATTGCGCGACTGTGGTGCGCTGGCGATTTTATTCCCTGAAATTGAAGCCTTATTTGGTATCCCCGCCCCTAAAAAATGGCACCCTGAAATCGATACCGGCATACATACCTTAATGGTTGTGCAGCAATCAGTGAAATTATCCGAATCAATTGCTTTTCGATTTGCCTGCCTGGTACATGACCTTGGTAAAGCGCTCACACCCAAAGACCTCTGGCCTAGCCATAAAGGCCATGGGAAATTGGGTTTAGCGCTGATTAACAATTTATGTCAACGTCTTAAAATACCTAATGAGTGCAGAGATTTGGCCTGTTTAGTCAGTGAGCACCATACGCTTATCCACAATGGATTGGCGTTAAAAGCATCGACCCTAATCACATTAATGGATCAGAACGATGCCTGGCGCAAGCCTGAAAGGTTTGGGCAAATGTTACAGTGCTGCGTTGCCGACTCCAAGGGCCGAACGGGTTTTGAAGAGAAAGATTATCCCAGTGCAGACTATATTTGGCGTGCTTTTCAGGCTGCGCAGTTAGTTGATGTACAAGCTATTATTAAACAAGGGTATCAAGGTGCAGAGATTAAAGCTCAGTTACAAGATGCTCGTATCCAGGCAGTCGAACAATATAAACAAATGCGCAGCCTATAATCGACTTGCTTATGACACCGTTAACTTAACTTGAATAAGCAGAAACATGTCCAATTCTCTTGCTATTATCCCGTTGCACAACTTGGCTATTGCTTTTATTCCGGTGCTGGCCGTTATCATTATTTTATTTAAATGGTCACTCAACGGAAAATTTGCGCTCTATGCACTCTCACGTATGTTAGTGCAGCTACTGTTAGTCGGTTATTTTCTTAATTATCTTTTTGCTGGTGCGAATGCAGGGATTGTCGTGCTGCTGTTAATACTGATGGTGCTATTTTCCAGCTGGATAGCCTTAGGTAATATTAAAGAGCAGCGCTTAGCATTATTAAAACGGACTATGGTATCGGTTGCAGTAGGGGGAGGCTTTACCCTATTGGTTATTACCCAGGGCGTTTTAACGCTGCAGCCCTGGTATCAGGTACAAACTATGATCCCACTAGCAGGAATGATTTTTGCTAATTGTATGAATAGCGTCAGTCTTTCAGCCGAACGTTTTTATGCAGAATTGTCGCGCCAGGCTGATTACATTAATGCGCGTAAAATTGCATTTCAGGCGTCGATGATCCCCAATATTAATGCATTATTTGCGGTTGGTCTGATCTCATTACCGGGCATGATGACCGGACAAATTTTATCCGGCACCTCACCTTTTATTGCGGCAAGGTACCAAATAGTCGTGATGTGCATGGTCTTTGCCTCGGCAGGCATTTCTTCGGCTTGTTTTTTAGTGCTCAATAAAAACACTATAAAAAATAACAACCCAAAAACTTAACCTGTCGGAAATTTAAGCTAAAGCACCAGTGCCTGTTGATAAAATATAGAACAAAAATCCACCTAACAGCAGGCGATAGATAACAAAAGGCATCATGCCTACCCTGTTGAGCAGGATTAGAAATACGTGAATACATAAAATCGCGCTGACAAAGGAGATCCCCGCGCCTAAAAACAAAGGACCCCAATCCACATATTCGTCAGATAAGATGAATTTAAGTAAATCATATCCAGACGCCATCGCAATGATCGGAATAGACATTAAAAAGGAGAAACGCGCAGCGCCATTGCGGGTCAAACCCAACATTAAACCTGCAGTAATTGTGATACCGGAACGAGATGTACCGGGGATCAAGGCTAATACTTGTGCAAAACCAATAAATAATGCCCCTTTTAAACCCGTTTGGTATTCTGTTTTTTGCTGTTTTGCTTTAGCATCAGCCCACCACAGCAGTAAGCCGAAAACAGTGGTCGTCACCGCAATCACATAACCACTGCGTAAATAAGTTTCAACCAGTGATTGTCCAAAAAATCCAATTAAAGCGGCCGGTATGGTTGCCCAAAGAATCCACCACGCGAGGCGACTATCCTGTGTTTCGCCTTGCCCGCGCAGAGAGCCAACCCAGGCTGTCGACATGTTAATGACTTCTCTGCGAAAATAGATTAAAACGGCAGATAAGGTGCCAATATTAAGTATTAAATCAAAGGCTAAACCTTGATCCTGCCAACCTAATAGTTGTGATGGTAAAATCAGGTGAGCAGAGCTGGAAATAGGTAAAAATTCAGTTAAACCCTGGATTAAGGCTAATACAACAATTTGAAGTTCGGACATTTTTATCTCATGTATAAAGTGATTAAGAATAGTCTGGAAGCGGTTTTATACTTTCCACAATTTTTGTTTTTCTTGCGGATAATTAGACCACAATGCTTGGTAGGTTTCACCCAGAACAGGGTGTTTTAATCTTGGCGCTAACTCTGATAAGGGTTTTAATACAAATGCATTTTTTAAAATTTCGCCGCGCGGTAAATCAAACTCAGGATCTATCTGCTGGTCGTATAAAAGTAAGTCTAAATCTAAGGTTCTGGGGGTAAACTTGGACGCCTTTTCCGGCCGCCCATGCTGCCTCTCTATGCTTTTAAGCTGCTTAATTAATTCGACAATATTTTGCTCGGTATGCACTTTAACCACTAAATTATAAAAATTACCCCCGGAAAAACCAATGGCTTCACTTTCATAAAGCGGAGAAAGCAGTAACTCCCCAAACTCCGCTTTTAAAGCGTCAATGCCCGAGCGGATATTAGCGGATCTATTGATACTGGAACCAATGCCAATAAAAACCTCTGCCATTAACGAATACCACGCTCAATCTGTACACCTAAACTTTGTGCTTTTGGCAAAGCTCCGGGTTTATGCAGTCTCACTTTCACCCATGGCACCGAAAACTGCGTCATAATAAGTGCTGCAACGGATTCAGCCATAGTTTCAATCAACTCAAATTGATGCGTTTGGGCGAATTTATTGACCGCCTCTGAGACACTAAAATAATTAAGTGCGAGATTAATGTCATCACTGCTTGCTGCGGGTTTATTATCGAATGCCATCTCTAAATCAAAATAGAGTTTTTGCTGTACCGATTTTTCCCAGTCATATACACCAATTGAGCTAATTACTTCTAACTGTTTAATAAAAATAATATCCATTTTCCAACCTGTCGGAGTAAGTTAAAACGCTACCACTTAACCAAAAATCCACGTACTATCGCAGATAATACCGAAATTTCTTGAAGATGCATCCTCAAGTAATTTTGCTATAGATAAATACCATCGCCTTGGCAGTAGCGTATTTTACCTGAACAGAGAGAAATATATAGAAATGATTAACCTAGTTAGTTTAATATTTATTCTGGGTGCTTACCTGTTCGGCGCGCTGAACGGGGCGATTTTATTATGCAGGGCCAAAGGGTGGCCGGATCCTCGCAGCGCAGGGTCTAAAAATCCCGGCGCCACTAACATGTTACGTTTACATGCCGCTCAAGCTGCCAGTGCGGTGCTCATTTTTGACCTGTTAAAAGGGACCATTCCTGTCTATCTGGCTTATTTCTGCGGTTATTCACCCATTATGATTGGTGTAGTTGGTATTGCAGCCTGCCTCGGACATATTTTTCCGCCCTATTTTCAATTTAAAGGCGGCAAAGCAGTCGCCACCGGTTTAGGCACTTTATTACCTTTGGGCATGGATTTAACCGGATTACTTATTTTAACCTGGTTATTTACCATAGCAGTGAGTGGTTATGCTTCCTTAGCCGCGATCGTGGCCGCCATTGCAGCGCCCTTTTTTGTCCAGCAGATAAACCCTGAATATACATTATCCGTTTGCATGCTGTCGGTATTAATTCTGCTTCGCCATATCGGCAATATTCGCCGCATATTAAGCGGTAAAGAGAAAAAAATAGTGAACTGGAAGCAATAATCCTAATAAAGGCGTTGGTAGTTATAATCAACCTCGTTATAATTAACACTTTTACAACATCTACTTACACAATATCAAAATGGAGTTTACCGTGAACCTTATTAAACGTATTACCCTGCTTATAGGCTTAACAATAAGCCTATTCAGCACCGCAGGCTTTGCACAAGATCTTTCTGAAGCAGCCATTGCTGACCGTATTGCTCCGGTAGGTAGCGTTTATTTGGACGGAGAAATAATAACCGCCAAGCAAGGTGCAGCTTCAGCTGAACCAGCAGGCCCAAGATCAGGTGAAAAAATTTATAATACTTATTGTGCGGCCTGCCATGCAACCGGCGTGCTTGACGCTCCTAAAAAGGGCGATCCAGACGCATGGCAACCACGTATAGCACAAGGTACTGAAACGCTACTCAAACATGCGCTGGAGGGATTTAATTCTATGCCCGCAAAAGGCACATGCGGTGACTGTAGCGAACAGGAAATAGCATCTACTATTGCGTTCTTAACTAACGGCCTTTAATGTGTAAGAAGAATTCGCTCATTTAGCCACCTTAAGGTGGCTTTTTTTATCGTAAATATTTATAGCTCATTCTTATTATTATGCACCTCCACACCAACACAGGAATTTAAAATGCGCTTATTACATACCATGTTACGTGTTACCGATTTACAAAAATCGATCGACTTTTACAGCAATATCTTACAAATGAAATTACTCCGCCAATCTGAAAATGCGGATTATAAATATACCCTGGCATTTTTAGGTTACGGTGATGAATCTGATACTACTGTATTAGAATTGACTTATAACTGGGGCACAACTGAATATGATTTGGGCAATGCTTACGGGCATATCGCCATTGAAACCGATGATATTTACGCTACCTGTGAGATGATTAAAAAAATGGGTGGTCAAGTCACCCGTGAAGCAGGCCCGGTTAAAGGCGGCACAACAGTGATCGCTTTTGTTAAAGATCCCGATGGTTATCAAATTGAATTAATTAATAAAAAAGATGCCGGCAAGGGCTTAGGTTCATAAAACGCTTGCCATAAAAAAAGTGCAGTGGTCGTTATTAACAAACACTGCACTTTTTTGTTTACTCGATCAACAGGCTATTTTGGTAAAAAACCCACTTTGTCGTAAACCTTCACTAAGGTCTGGGCAGCACGCTCACGCGCCTTCTGCGCACCCGCACGCGCAATAACTTGTAATGCAGACTCATCTTCACGCAACTCTTTAAAGCGGGCTTGAATCGGCTCTAATAGAGCCACTACTGCGTCTGCTGTATCACTCTTTAGATGACCATACATTTTATCTTCATATGCAGGGATCAGACTGTCAATAGACTTACCCGTCGAACAGGAAAGCAGCGTTAATAAATTTGAAACACCAGGCTTTTCAACGGGATCAAAATAGATACGCGCCTGTTGATCTGAGTCCGTCGCTGCACTTTTAATTTTCTTCAAAATCTTTTTCGGTTCTTCGAGCAATCCAATAAAGTTTTTAACATTATCATCGGATTTCGACATTTTCTTAGTCGGCTCCTGCAGGCTCATAATGCGCGCGCCATGCTCAGGAATAGCAGGTTCCGGCACAACAAAAGTATCACCGTAGGCATTATTGAAACGTATCGCAATATCACGCGCTAATTCAAGGTGTTGTTTCTGATCACTGCCTACCGGAACATGTTTAGGCCCATAAATAAGAATATCGGCAGCCATCAATACCGGGTAGCTGAATAAACCAACATTGATATTGGTGACATTTTTTTGCGATTTATCCTTAAACTGGGTCATACGGTTTAATTCACCCATCTGCGTATAACAGTTCAAAATCCATGCAAGCTCTGCGTGCTCCGGGACTTGTGACTGAATAAACATGGTGCTTTTTTCTGGATCAATACCTATAGCCTGATACATAGCTAAACCATCGTAAATTGCTTTGCGCAGTGCCTTTGGATCTTGACGAACGGTAATAGCATGTAAATCAACTATACAAAACAGGCAGTCGTGAGTTTTTTGCATCTCAACCCATTGACGTAACGCGCCCATGTAATTACCTATGGTTAACGATCCCGATGGCTGGCAACCGCTTAAAACTAATGGTTTAGTCATTTTTCTATCCTTAAATATCAGCTAACTCACTACGCATTTTATCAATCACAACCTTATAGTCAG
>JBLIEH010000018.1:0-14046 GCA_047632875.1 Psychromonas sp.
ACTCATTCCCGTTAATAAATATTATATAGGGAGCCTTTTGAGCGGTGCTTACGATCAAAAGCTGAGCTCTTTATAAAAACAGAATTTCAATCCAAATATAAGCCGTCAAACCTAAGGCGACAAACACTGCTGCAGAGCCCATATCTTTTGCCCTACCGGCAAGTTTATGATGTTCAATGCCGATCCTATCTACTACAGCTTCAATGGCAGAATTAATAATCTCTAGGATCATCACCAATACAATAGGCGTAATTAATAAAATCCGTTCTATTTGGGATTCCGCTAAAAAGCAAGCGATGGGAATTAAAATAATGGCTAATAAAAGTTCTTGGCGAAACGCGGCTTCGTATTTAAAAGTACTTTTTAAGCCCTGTAGCGAATAGCCCGCGGCTAAAATAATGCGTTTTAGTCCGGTATTTTTTTGCATAAAAGGATAAACCTGTAAGCTGTTTTATTGGGGTCTTACTTTAGCAAAAGGCGAGGATAAGGTCACTTGCTCATTAGCCGCCGGGAGAATGAATTTTGTGTCGTTTGCACTTTCATTGCCAAGCTTGGGGTTCTCTTGAACTTTATGGGGCCGTTGTCTTTTTTTATAGTTGTTGCGTAGTTATTTGAGATGTTTTTTGATGTTAGTATCGGAGTATGACAACAAGAGGGACTCTCTGTGCTGCTAAAAGGCTCAATTTTTCATCAATTTATCAATAAGTATTGGGTCACCAGTCATTATGTACCTGTGGATCCTATTGCAGAATTACAGCTTGATTTAAGTCGCCCTATTATTTATTTGATCGCGCAGAATTGTGCAAGTGATTTACTCGAATTGCAATCCTGCTGTTTGCAGGCCGGTTTACCCGATCCCTATTGTCCGATAACAGTCGCTGGACAAAATTTAAGTGCCACCATTTTTATTGAAAGCGCTCCTTTATCTTCGCCTGAAGCTCAGTTACAAGACGCACCCTATTTAAGAAAGTATCAGCAGTTATTAGATTTACATCGCAGGCAGCCAAATTTAGATATTCAGTTACTGCCCGTGACCTTTTACTGGGGAAGAAACCCCGGGAAACAGGGTGAAAAATCTCACTTGGATAGGCTTGAACAAGGCCCAATAGGTTCGCTGCATAAAATCGCTATTGTACTTAAAAATGGCAAAGATCATCTGCTCCGCTTTAATAAGCCGATCTCAATTGCGGCCCTCAGGCACAGGCACGATCAGAGCAAAAACAATGAAGATCGGCAATTGGCACAAAAACTTGCAAAAATGGCGCTAACCTATTTTGCCAATCAAAAACGTTATAGCATCGGGCCTAAGCTGCCAAATCGTAGCGCCATGATAGCGGCTGTTTTGCAGCAACCCCCGTTACGTCAAACCATTCGCACTATAGCGTCACAAGAGCAACGTACTGAACAAGAGGTAGAGCGGCAATGCCGGAAATATTTAGTCGAGATCAGTGCCGATTTTTCCTACCCGCTGTTACGTGTTTTTCGGCTTATCTTAAAATGGCTCTGGAATCACCTTTACAAAGGTATTGAAGTTCACCACGCACAGGCCGTCAGGGAGGCTAATCAAAGTGGTGCAGAAATAATCTATATGCCATGTCACCGCAGTCATATGGATTATTTGTTACTTTCTTATCTGTTAGTTGAGCAGGGGTTGGTGGCGCCGCACGTTGCAGCGGGCATAAATCTGAGTTTTTTTCCGTTAGGTCCGATTTTTAGACGTTCCGGCGCTTTCTTTTTACGCCGTACCTTTAAAGGTTCTCCACTTTATTCTGCCGTTTTTAATGCTTATTTTTCGATGTTATTCAAACAGGGGTACCCCATTGAATTTTTTAGTGAAGGCGGACGCAGCCGTACCGGGCGTTTATTACCTCCCAAAACGGGACTCCTTGCGAGCACATTACAAACCTACTTAAATCAACCTGAGCGTAACGTCATGCTCGTGCCGATCTACATTGGTTATGACCATATAATGGAAGTGAATACCTATATTAAAGAGCTGTCAGGGAAGAAAAAAAACCAGGAAAGTGTCTGGCAACTCTTCGCTGCGGTTAAAAAACTAGGTGATTTTGGCCGCGTTTTTGTCAATTTTGGGGAGCCGATTAATGTTAAAAAACACTTCGATCAACAGGTCCCAAATTGGCAAACATCAGGAATAGATGAAAGACAGTTTAAAATGCAGGTCAAACAAGTTGCGCAGCAAGTGATGGTTGCTATTAATCAGGCAACGGCAGTGAGTGCATTACCCTTATGCGCAGCCATTTTATTGGCCAGTGAAAACTTTCAATCTAAAAAATCTGTTTTTTTAGCGTTACTCGACAAGCACCAGCAGTTGCTGAGGTTAAAGAGTGAAAATAGTTCTCTTACTTTTGCTCAAGAAAAAAGTAGCTTAGTCTACCAGCAGGCGTTAAGCATGAATAAGTTTGAGCAGGACGGAGAACTCGTTTTTTGTTCAAAAAATCAAGCGCTGCAATTAAATTATTACCGTAACAATATTGTCCATATTTTTGCTTTGCCAAGCCTGGTTTGTCAGACTATTTGCTACTTAATGAGGATGAATAAAGCCATAAGCCGTGACAATATTATTGCTTATGCTGCAAAAGTTTACCCCTTCCTCGCGGCAGAATATTTTTTAAAAAAACCTGTGAATATGACCCTGCTATTAGATGATGAGTTATCACAGTTATGCGCTATTGGTGTGTTTAACTTCGACAAGGGCAGGTATAATGTCGAAAATAAACTTTTATTCGATCTATTAGCACGCCATTTACAGGAGACATTTTTGCGTTATCAGCAGCTCTTAAGATTGCTGCTGAGCACAAAATGTTGGTCAGATGTTGATTATAAGACGCTCGGTTTAGAGGCTAAAGACAATTATCCGCCCCAGAGCATCGATCCTTTTGATGAAAAAGTGACGCACGTATTTTTACAAACAATGCAAAGCGTGTATCCTGATTTTTTATCGGAGCAGCAGGGTAAAATATTAGGGGATCTGTTTGCCCCATTCTGCTCAATCGATTTGCAGGAAAAGCAGCATACGGATAAGGGAAAAAAATGCTAATCGATGGAAGAGAATTGGTTGAGTCATTACGCGGCCAAGTGCAGGAAATCAGTGCTGCACAGCCTGCTCAATCGATTTGCAGGAAAAGCAGCATACGGATAAGGGACAAAAATGCTAATCGATGGAAGAGAATTGGTTGAGTCATTACGCGGCCAAGTGCAGGAAATCAGTGCTGCACAGCCTGCTCAATCGATTTGCAGGAAAAACAGCATACGGATAAGGGAAAAAAATGCTAATCGATGGAAGAGAATTGGTTGAGTCATTACGCGGCCAAGTGCAGGAAATCAGTGCTGCACAGCCTGCTCAATAGAGTTGCACGGAAAGCAACACACAAAGAAGGGAAAAAAATGCTATTAGATGGAAGAGAATTGGTTGAGTCATTACGCGGCTAAGTGCAGGAAATCAGTGCTGCACAGCCTGCTCAATCGATTTGCAGGAAAAGCAGCATACGGATAAGGGAAAAAATGCTAATCGATGGAAGAGAATTGGTTGAGTCATTACGCGGCCAAGTGCAGGAAATCAGTGCTGCACAGCCTGCTCAATAGAGTTGCACGGAAAGCAACACACAAAGAAGGGAAAAAAATGCTATTAGATGGAAGAGAATTGGTTGAGTCATTACGCCCTCAAGTGCAGGAAATCAGCGTTGCACAATTACATGACATACTGCATGACAAAAACCAGCAGAGTTCACAGGCCGTGCTGATTGATATTCGCGAAATGGCAGAAACCGAGGCAGGCAGCATTGCTAACGCTGTACTCATTCCCCGTGGTCTATTAGAGATGCAGATTAGCTCAGAAGAGAGTATTAAGCGACGTTTTTCTACGCTTGAAATCCTGGCCGAGCAACCTGTTTATTTGTTCTGCCGTTCCGGAGCGCGTTCAGTCTTATCTGCAATCTCCCTGCAACAGATGGGATTTAAACATGTATATTCCGTTGCTGGTGGATTTTTAGCCTGGCAGGCTGCGGGTTATGGATGTACCAATAAAAGATAAAAATCATCTCTGATACTTTATAATATTTTATTTATTATATTATCACCCATGGAGCATTTGTGATGGAGCCGTATTTTATCCCGATGGAAAATTTATTTTTTCAGGAGGAGATAAAAAAAAGTCGTTTTATGACTTATTTAGCCCATGTCGAAGGTCAAGATCAGGCGCTAACTTATGTACATGGAATTAAAAAACTACATCAGGCAGCGTCTCACCATTGTTGGGCTTATATTGGTGCTGCGCCCGATAACGATATGTGCATTGGCCGCAGTGATGATGGTGAGCCTAAAGGCACTGCAGGAAATCCCATCTTGAGTGCTTTGCAGGGCAGTCATTTAGGCGAAATTATTGCCGTTGTGGTGCGTTATTCGGGCGGCATAAAATTAGGTACCGGTGGTCTGGTACGGGCCTATTCTAACGGTGTTCAGCAATTAACAAAACAGATCTCAACGACCGAGAAGCATTTTTATCAGCACTATCAACTACACTGTGATTATGCGCAAATGGCACAGATAGAAAGTTTACTAACAGCATTATCGGGGCGTATTGTACAGATTGATTATCTGCAATCTATCCGGGCTACAATTGAAGTTGATCAACGCTTGGGTAAACAATTTAATGAAAAACTCGAATCCCTGACGCAGGGAAAAGTCATTGCCAAAAAAATTCCCATTACAGTGAGATAACTCAGTGGCCTTTCGTTCGATAATCAGAATAGTTGGCATGTTAGTCGGCTTGTTTAGCCTGACCATGTTACCGCCTGCATTGATCTCCACCTTCTATGAAGGCACGGCGGGTGAAGATGGCGGTAATTTTTTGGCGGCATTTGTGGTGACTTTATTGATTGCGCTGTTGTTATGGATACCTAATAGGCGTGTTAAGAAAGATTTGAAAGTGCGCGAAGGTTTTTTAATTGTTGTGCTCTTTTGGGTAACCCTGGGCAGCGTGGGAGCGATTCCCTTTATGATGAGTTCGAGCATCGAAATGGATGCCGCTTCCGCTTTTTTTGAATCTTTCTCTGGCTTAACCACGACCGGGGCAACGGTTATCGAACAGCTTGATACTCTCCCAAAATCGATCCTTTTTTATCGGCAAATGCTGCAATGGTTTGGTGGTATGGGGATTATTGTTTTGGCTGTTGCCGTTTTACCCATGTTAGGTATAGGCGGGATGCAGCTTTACCGGGCGGAGGCCCCCGGGCCAATAAAAGACTCCAAAATGACACCGCGTATTGCTGAAACTGCAAAGGCATTGTGGAATGTTTATCTGTTCGTGACCGTTGCTTGTATGCTGGCATTTTGGCTTGCCGGGATGAGTTTATTTGATGCCATTGGTCATAGTTTTTCAACCGTCTCTATTGGTGGGTTTTCTACTTACAACGACAGCATTGGTCATTTTGACAGCAATATTATCAACCTCATCACTGTGGTATTTTTACTTATTTCCGGGGTCAATTATGCGCTCCATTTCAGTGCTTTCTCCAGCAGAAAATTCTCTTTTAATATTTATCGGCAAGATCCGGAAGTACGTGCTTTTATTTTTATCCAGATTCTCTTAACAACTATCGTTTTTGCCGGATTGATGGGTCATGAGATCTATGATTCAATTGAAAACTCTTTTTCCCAGGCACTATTTCAGGCTGTTTCAATTTCGACCACTGCGGGTTTTACCACCACCTCATTTCATGATTGGCCCGCGTTTTTATCGGTTTTATTGGTTATGTCCAGCTTTATTGGTGGTTGCGCGGGGTCAACGGGCGGAGGAATGAAAGTTATTCGTATTTTATTGCTCAATTTACAGGGGATACGTGAGCTAAAGCGTCTGGTTCACCCGAAAGCGGTTTTTAAAATTAAATTAGCCAATAAGGCCCTTCCGGATCGTGTTGTTGAAGCTATTTGGGGATTCTTTTCAACTTATGCCCTGGTATTTGTGCTTTGTATGCTAGCGTTATTACTGACCGGTATGGATGAGTTAAGTTCCTTTTCTGCGACTGCCGCCATGCTTAATAACTTAGGCCCCGGGCTGGGAGATGTGGCGCTTCATTTTAATGAAGTGAATGCCGCTTCTAAATGGATAATGATCCTTGCCATGTTATTTGGCCGGTTAGAAATTTTCACACTATTAGTTTTATTTACCCCTATTTTTTGGAAAAATTAAAAGATGCCAGTTAAGACCCTTATATTATATTCATCTGTTGATGGACAAACACTAAAAATTATAAACCGGATCATTGAGTTAATTGAAGGTGAAGCGACCTTAATGAACATTGATGACAACCCGGAAGTTGACTTCAGTCTTTACGACAAAGTGTTAATTGGCGGATCCATTCGTTACGGCAATTTCCGCAAAAATTTGCTGACCTTTGTTAATCAGCATAAAACCCAATTGGATTCATTACCTAATGCATTCTTTGTGGTCTGCTTAACGGCGCGTAAGCCGGAAAAAGCGATCCCGGCCAATAATGCTTATATGGCGAAATTTGATCAATTATCCCAATGGCAGCCGCGTTTAAAAGGGGTCTTTGCAGGTGCTCTGCTCTATTCCCGTTATAACTGGTGGCAAACATTGCTTATTCAACTGATTATGAAAATGACGGGAGGCAGTACCGACAGCAGTCAGGATATTGAATTAACGGATTGGTCCAAGGTGGAGACTTTCAGCCGAGATTTTTCTGCCTTATAAATTACACTGTGATGACTTCCCGCGACTTATTAAGCTGATTTTTTCGGCTGTCTGAATTACACTGTGGGCTTGATACCGAAATTACTTAAAGAGGCGTCTTCAAGTAATTTCGGTATAACCTAATTCCTTCAATTCAGGCAGCAGTATAGTGACTCAATCAAGCTCCAATAACGCCAAACAGATCTTACTCGATGTCTTTGGTTACAATGAGTTTCGCGAAGGGCAAGAAGTGATTATTAATCAGCTTTGCGAAGGCCGTGATGCTTTAGTGGTTATGCCAACCGGGGGAGGGAAAAGTCTTTGTTTCCAGATCCCAGCATTAGTCAGGCCGGGTATCTGTTTTGTTATTTCACCCCTGATCTCTTTAATGAAGGATCAGGTTGATACCCTGCGAGCCTGTGGAGTCGCAGCTGCCTATTTAAATTCCAGTCTCTCTTATCAGCAGCAAAATCAGATTATTAATGACATGCACAGTGGGCAATTAAAGCTTGTTTATATTGCGCCTGAGCGTTTGCTGCGGCCGGACTTTATCCGCCGCTTAGATAACCTGCCAATCAATTTGTTTGCCATTGATGAGGCCCACTGTATTTCTCAGTGGGGTCATGATTTTCGGCCTGAATATGCATTACTTGGACAATTAAAACAGCGCTTTCCTGATATTCCACTCGCCGCGCTAACGGCAACTGCTGATTATGCAACACAGCAGGATATTTTAGCGCGCTTGCAGTTTGATGACCCCTTAATTGCTATCCATAGTTTTGATCGCCCTAATATTGAATATCTTTTAATTGAAAAATACCGACCGTTAAATCAGTTAGCTAATTATTTAGACGAGCATAAAAACGAAAGTGGTATTATTTATTGCACCAGCCGAAGACGCACTGAAGAGTTAGCTGAAAAACTGCGCATAAAAGGGCTGTCTGTACGTTGTTATCATGCGGGAATGATGCTTGAAGAGCGCCAGACGGTGCAGGATCTCTTTATCAAAGATAAAGTTGATATTGTTGTTGCTACCGTCGCATTTGGGATGGGCATTGATAAACCTAATGTGCGTTTTGTGGTGCATTATGAAATACCTAAAAACATTGAATCCTATTATCAGGAAACAGGCCGTGCCGGACGCGACGGTTTACCTGCGCAGGCGATGTTATTTTATGATCCTGCTGATTCTGGCCGGGTGCGCGCACTGCTCGAAAGAAATGAAAATGAACAACAACAACGTATTGAATTACATAAATTAAATACCATGGTGGCATTTGCGGAGGCACAGACTTGTCGGCGTCAGGTATTACTTAATTACTTTGGGGAATATAGTCATACAAGCTGTGGTAACTGTGATATCTGTTTGGATCCTCCGAAAAGTTATGATGCGACTGAAGATGCACAAAAAATTCTCTCTTGCGTTTATCGTACCGGACAACATTTTGGCATGAGTTATGTGGTGGAGGTGCTAAAAGGCGCTCAAACTGCACGGGTCAAGAGCTTAGGTCATGATAAGTTGTCTACCTTTGCGATTGGTAAGGATCAACCCACTGAGTACTGGTTAAGCCTTTTAAGGCAGTTGATCCATTGTGGCTTGCTGATGCAAAATTTAACCCGAGGTTCTGCCCTGCAGTTAACCCCAGCCGCAAGGCCCGTTTTAAAAGCGGAACAACCCCTTTATTTAGCCGTCCCACGTTTAAAACTGGTTAAATCTAAAGACAAGAAGCGTATTCTATCGAGTTTTTCAGATAATAAGCTATTTGCTAAATTACGACAATTACGCAAAAAAATTGCAGATCGTCAAGATTTACCGCCTTATATTATTTTCAGCGATGTTTCACTGTCTGAAATGAGTGAAATTATGCCAACAACCGAGTCTCAATTTTTGAATATCAGTGGTGTTGGTCAAATTAAACTTAATAAATACGGTGCTGAGTTTTTAAGCTTAATTAAACAATATGTCGATCAGCTGTAAAGGTTAAGTATAAAGGGTGCTAAGTTAATTTGGGAGACATGTTAGCAGCAGTCTCTCATCTATCATCCTTTGCCTATATACCCAAATTATTTGAATATGCAGAAATCAGCAATTTGATAGGTGAGCATATTGAATGTTAGTTAAATTCATTAAATCTGGTTAATAGCGGTTTTAATGCGCTTGCTGGTAATCTTACTGCCAGTGCATCTAAATCATTTTCTTTAAACACCTCACTCAAAATAATACACATACAGTTCAAGGGCGCATGTTCAAATAATATCGGATTCATTAGATAATCATTGCCAATGTTGAGCATCCAACGTTGATTATCATCTTCCGGCGTAAAACCTAGCCTGTTAAGATCATTTTTTAATTTTCCTAATAATTGTTCATAATCGAGATAATTTCCTGCCAGTTCGTACTGGTAGTTAGCAATTGAATCAATAGTATATTGATTGGGAAAGAGGGTAAGAGAATATTTATTTTTCATTTTATCAAGCCTCATTTATAGTGAATGGAAATGCAACTCTAACGAGAAGATATGACATTTTGCCCGGTTCCATTTAAATTCATTACTGATGAAAGCTAGCTCTTTTAACTTTGAGTAATAAATAATATCCATATAAAATACAAGGGGATTTATATGGATATATCCTAACATTATCTTATTGATAATTCACTTTCGTTTTATCTTAATTTGATAATAATTTAAAACACCATCTTGTCTGATTTTGCCTATTTTTGTATTGATTTGCCTTATGGGGGAGTTCTGATATTTTTAAGGTAGGGATTATTTAAAAGGATGCATTATGCTGTTAGACCAAATAGAGGTAGTCGGGTTTCGAGGAATTAATCGTTTGTCGATTAATGTTAAAAGTCTGAGCGCTTTTCTGGGCGAAAACAGCTGGGGTAAATCGAGTCTTTTTGATGCCTTATCACTTTTTTTATCGGGCACGAAAAAATCCTATAAGTTTAGCAGTGATGATTTTCACCAGCCTCCTATTCCTGATGTTAGCAGCAATAAGTTAATCCATCTGGTTTTTACCTTTAAGGAGCAGGAGGCTGATGAGTCATTACAAAGGCAATATAAAAGTATCAGTGCCGTCTGGAATCCACCCAAAGACGGGGTCAGTTATATTCATTACCAGATAGATGGCAGCATGACGGAATCTGGTAATATTATCACTCAGCGTTATTTTTTAGATAACCATGGTCAAAAAAAGTTATTCGAGAAAGAGGTGTTAGCTCATTTAGTCAGTGAATTCATTTCCTTCGTTCCCGCTCTGCGTATGGGCAGTGAGCGTTCTATAATGATAACTGAAGAAGCGCGTGCTGACGTTGAAAATTGCAGTAAGAGAGAGTTCTGTGAAACAAGAATAAAACGTATTTTCAAACGCTTGAATAATTCATCTCAGCAATTGTCCGAGTCAGAAATGAAGATGGGTTATCAAGCTTTAGTTTATCTTTTTGATCATTATTTATTAAAGCATTATGGGCAATCTAATTTTCATCGAATAGATGCCCTGGATGATACAAAGGGGAAACTTCCTTTTTCTTTTCAGGCATTAACCCATTTTAATGATCTGTTAAAAACCGGTCATAAAAGTGATCGTGCTATGTTACTGCTGGTACTTGGCGAGTTTTTAGAGGTCAGGGGCGAGCACTTATTGCGTCGCGGGGCGACGCCTATTTTGTTACTTGAAGAGCCGGAAAATAACCTTCACCCGGTTAATTTAGCCATCACCTGGCGTTTCTTTTCATTATTACCTATGCAGAAATTGGTCAGTACCAATTCAAGTCAGTTATTGTCATTCTTGCCCTTAAGTTGTATCCAGCGTTTAGTACGTGGTACTGATTTAACCAACAGTTATTCATTAAACCCGAGACACTTTTCCCAGAACGATTTACGCCGTATTGCCTTTCATGTTCGCATGACCAGGCCGCAGAGTTTATTTGCCCGTTCCTGGTTGCTGGTTGAAGGCGAAACTGAAACCTGGTTATTGACTGAGCTATCACGTTTATGCGGTTACAACCTGGTTGTTGAAGGCGTACAGATTATTGAGTTTGCACAATGTGGTGTCGCACCATTAATTAAATTAGCACAGGATTTACACATTGAATGGTCTGTTTTAACCGACGGTGATGCAGCAGGGCAAAAATACGCAGCACGCGTTGCAGAGATGTTATTAGTGAAGGATTCTTTAATTAATCGTCTTGCGGTGTTACCTGCATTGGATATTGAGCACCTGTTTTTTGATAACGGTTTCGCCGATGTCTATCTTGAGGCCGCAAACTATACTGAAAAAGATTTAGCGCGTATTACAACCAATAAAATCATCGATAAAGCGGTTCATAAATATTCTAAACCAGGGTTAGGTTTAGCGATTGCCAATGCGGTTGAAGAGCGCGGGACTGATTCAATCCCGCCCCTGCTCAAACGTCTGTTTTCCCGTTTAGTGGGGCTTGCGAGAAGCCAATCGGGTTAAGTCAGATTGTGGATGAATCTACCCGTCAGCTTGGCAGCTAAGGCGGTGTTTCTTATCCGCCATTTAACACCCTAAAAAGGATCATTCCCCGTTGCCTGTCCTTATTCATCCATCGCTAAGCTTGAGCTGAACTTCGTGCCGTCAATGCCTTCTAATTGCTCTTATATTTGTATCTGTGACAAGGCGCTATTTGTCGATGCCATCAGCTGTTTAAAAGGTTTCAATTAATGCTTCTTTTTGATCTGTCTTTTTGATGACTGCGCTTGACGCTTTTAACACTGGGTAGTTTTTTAATTTGACGCATTACTTTGGATAAATGGATCCGGTTAATGACCACCAGGGTTAAATTTATCGAATAGAGATGATCGGGAAGTTCCGTTGTTTGCATCTCAACCACATTCGCATTACATTTGGCAATCAGGTTAAATAGCTGGGCAAGGCCTGCTTTATGGTTAATCATCATGATAATCAGGTCGGTAGAATATTCAAACTGATTCATGAAATTCATGTCCCACTCAACGGGAATATATTTGTCCAGTTCACCTTCAAAGCCCGTGACATTATGGCAATGTTTGGCGTGAACAACCAAACCTCTGCCCGGACCTGTATGTGCAATAACGTCATCGCCCGGTAGGGGTTTGCAACATTTTGCATAGGAAACCATCATACCTTCTGTGCCTTTGATAGCGCTTCTGCGGTTCTGTTGTTTGAGCTCAGATTCGGTTAATTCAGCTGCATTGCCACGTAAACGGCGCGCCACAATGATGCTCATCAATTTGCCACTGCCTATTTCATTTAATAGACTGTCAAAATCCTTGAGGTGATGATCCGTCAGGAGTTTGTCGATATTTTCTTGTGGAATATCGGTTAAATTGGTATTACCGAGTGCCTGTTTTAATAAACGTCTACCCTCTGGCACCGTATGCTCTTGAGGTAACTGTTTCAGGTACTGGCGAATATTGAGGCGGGCTTTATGGGTGGCAACAAAATTTAACCACTCGCCACAGGGCTTTTCTTTAGCGGATGTAATTATCTCAATGGTTTGCCCGCTTTCCAATTTATTACTCAGCAGGGAAAATTCATTATCCACTTTTGCACCTATACATCTGTGGCCTATTTTGGTGTGCAGTGCATAGGCAAAATCAACGGGTGTTGCATGTGCCGGCAAGACAATTATCTTACCCTGCGGGGTCAAAACATGTATTTCATTTTTGCCCAACTCTTGTTTTATATTCTCTAACATTAACACTGAATTAGTCGTATGATCTTCCTGATCCGACAGGCCCTGGAACCAGTTACGGGTTTGTAACTGGGCAGTCATGTTATTATTATTACTGCCTTCTTTATAACTCCAATGTGCCGCTATGCCATATTTAGCCACTTCATCCATATCTTCAGTACGAATCTGAATTTCAAAATTTATGCCATGGTGAGTGAGCAGGGTAGTATGTATTGATTGATAGCTATTGGCTTTAGGAATCGCGATATAATCTTTAAAGTGGCCTAATTTAGGTTGATAAAGATGGTGTACTTGACCTAAAGCCCGATAACAACTGTCAAGGTCTTTGACGATAATTCGAAAAGCATAAACATCCATCACATCATGAAACTGGCAACCCTTTTGACGCATCTTGGTATACAAACTATAGAGGTCTTTTTGACGGCCAATGACTTTTGCTTCAATCGGCAAGGTTTGCAGTTTATCTGAAATCTCAGCACAGATATTCTGGATAAAGTCTTTACGATTCCGCTGGGCTTTGTTAATTGCCTCTTTTAATACATTATATCGTGCCGTATTTTGTGCTTTAAAAGCTAAATGCTCTAATTCATTTTTGAGATTATGAAGGCCTAAGCGATCGGCGATCGGCGTAAATATTTCAAATGTTTCCTGGGCGATACGACGACGTTTATCTTGTCGAAGTGACCCTAATGTGCGCATGTTATGGACGCGATCTGCAAGTTTAATCAACATCACCCGAAAATCTTTGGACATTGCGATCAGCATTTTACGAATATTTTCCGCTTGCGCTTCTTTGTGGTTTTTAAAATTGACTTTATCTAACTTGGTTACCCCTTCAACGAGTTCCGCCACACTGATGTTAAAGGTATCTGCGAGTTCTTTGTAGGTTGAATCAGTATCTTCCAGGACATCATGCAATAAAGCAGCTGCTATTGCTTCATGATCAAGGTGCATCCCGGCAAGAATTTCAGCGACAGCAACGGGATGGGTAATATAAGGTTCGCCACTGGCACGTTTAACACCATCATGTGCAATATAAGCAAAGCGATAGGCACGCTCAATAAACGCACATTGATCCGCCGAAAGGTAAGATTCAGTAAGATCTTTAAGTTGTTGAAATATTGACATTTTTTTCCTTTGTTAACTCACTGAGTGTGCCATGATGGTTGCTTGATAATTAAGCATTAATAAGTTCTTATATTGAACCTTAACATAAAGTTTAACCCTGCATTGAACAATATGTTGCCGTGATTTAAAGCGCAATTTATTATTGTAATAATAAGCACAGTTTGCAAGAGTTATAATATAACTTGGCGTAAATATCTAACAATAAGAAAACTATTAATCTGCCGGCGGTTTGTTATAAGAAAATAAAAAAATCAATCAAATTATCAAAGAAGGCATACCCATTGCTTTGTGCTAAATGTAAGGGTCAAAATAATAAGTGATAGGAAATTTGACCAACAAAGATGAAAACTGTTCTTCGAAACATGATGGCTATAGGTTGGTGTTTGAGCAGGTCTTAGAGAGTATTATTATGGACGGTATACACAGCCTAATAGGGCATCTCGCCAGGCACCTGTGACAGCTTTTAGCGGGATCGTGTTTTCTAATAAACGTTGCTCTGCAA
>JBLIEH010000019.1:0-13861 GCA_047632875.1 Psychromonas sp.
GCAGCGGTTTTGAGTAAAAAAATTCAGCCGGCTTATGGTCAAACGCCTTATCAATATGCAGGCTCCTACCCGCTTTATTTATACTCTTTACTGGTGCTGCTTGGATTATTTTTCTCTGCCAGGTATAAAAAACAAAAAACCAAGTTTTAAACAATGAAAAATAAAATTGCGACCTTTCGTCACCCGGTCTTCCAGCAAAAACTCTGGAAGTTGGCGCTACCTATTACTTTTCAATCTCTGCTTTATTCATTTCTTGGTCTTGTTGATATTTTAATGGTTGGGCAACTCGGTGAAAATGAAATCGCCGCAGTAGGTCTTGGTAATAAAATTTTCTTTTTCAATCTGTTAATGATGGTTGGCAGCAGTCACGCCGGGGGCGTATTAGCTTCTCAATATTATGGTGCGCAAAACATGCCCGGTTTGCGGCGCAGTTTGGCCGTATCAATGTTATTCAGCCTGCTTCTCATTATTCCTTTTATCGCCTTTTATATATTATCTCCGCAAACAATAACCCAGCTTGCCAGTGATGATCCCGCGCTGTTGACTCTGGCTAATGATTATCTGGTGATTACCGCCTGTAGTTTTATTTTCACCGCCGTGGTTTTACCTGTTGAGACAGCGCTTCGTTCAGCAGGTGATACAAAAACAGCTATGCATATCAGTATCTTGGTTATTCCTATTAATGCATTGTTAAATTATATTTTGATTTTTGGTCATTTCGGTTTTCCCGAAATGGGCGTGCAGGGCAGTGCGCTGGGCACCTTTTTGGCGCGCTTTATACAACTATTATTATTGCTCATCTTTGTGGCAAAAAAACGCCGCTTTATCATCACCACAAAAAATGAAATTAAACAGGCGATGCGTTCTTATGAAATTAAACGTTATATTAAATTAGCCACCCCAATGGTCTTACATGATGCCGGTTGGGCATTGGGCGTTTTTGTCTATACCTTGATTTTCGCTATGATCGGTGTGCAGGAACTGGCGGTAATGAGCATGGTATCAACCATCGAACAAACCATTTTTGCACTTTTTATTGGCATTGCGATCGCCAGCGGAACAATGATTGGTCATGAGTTGGGCGCAAAAGCGTTCAATAATGCCTGGCAGCAAGCCTGGACATTTATTTTATTTGTCCCTTGTCTGGCGCTTATATTTACCCCCTTCATTATTTTTTTTAGGGAGCCTGTATTAGGGCTCTTTCCGAGCTTATCATCCGATGCAGCAGCGAGTGCAGCTAATGTGTTATTGGTATTAGCCTTTGCACTATTTATCAAAGTCATTAACTTTATTGGCATCATCGGCGTTTTACGGAGCGGGGGAGATATTAACTACAGCACTTTTATCGATATTTTCAGCATGTGGTGTATCGGCATTCCGCTCACTTTTATCGCCGTAAAATTTTATCATTTCAGCCTGGTTGAAGCTTATATTGTCACAATATCTGAGGAATTGATTAAGGTCATTTTAGTTCTCCATCGTGTTCATAAAAAACATTGGTTAAGAAACATACTCACCTCTTGAAAACTAGTTAAATTCAATGATAATAATGGCCTTTATAATGCAATTTATCTGCTATTTTTAGCACAAAATGCTATTATTTTGCACCAGACAAACAAAATAAGGATAAGGATTTTTCATGCTTTTAAATAAAACAGTGCTTTTAACTGCGTTAGTCGTTTTTATGACCACAGGGTGTGTCAATACCCAAGTCCAGGAGCAACAGTTACAAATATCTAATCTTCAAGGTGATCTGCTTGCAGCAGAGCAAACTTACCAGCAGGCACAAGCAGAATTAACCATTATCAATGAGGCTTTATCTGCCAGCAAAGTTCAAGTTAATGAGCTCAACGATTTAGTTGCAAAATCTGCCGCTAAACTAGCGGCAGCACAAGCCGCCATTAAAAAAGCATCCAGGCAAAGCAAGTCGACGAAATTCGGCAATAAAGTAGTGCTAGGACAAACAGAATGGGCCTATGTTTCGACGGTTAAAAGGAATTTCAGAGCACGGGTAGATACCGGTGCAACGACAGCTTCCATTAGTGCCACTAATATCGAACGTTTTGAACGAGATGGCGCAAAATGGGTACGGTTTAATTTAGAGCATCAGGAAAATACAGAGCCAAAAATGATCGAATCCAGAATCGTTCGTTTTGTTAGCATTATTCAGGCAAACGATCCCGACGAACAAGACAGTCGTCTTGTTGTTAGTCTGCATGTTCGGATCGGCGATGTGGTTGGCGAAACTGAATTCACCTTAACGGATCGTACTCATATGGAATACCCGATATTAATTGGCCGTACATTTTTGCAGGATCTCGCTGTCGTTGATGTTAGCAAAGAGTATGTCTATCCTAAATATGTAGAAAAAGACGCAACTAAAAAGTAGGATTTATTTATGAGTTCCAAGTTTTTCTTCTATGCCTTAGTCACCAGCCTATTTATGCTCGGCATATATCAAACCGTACAACGCCATATAGCGCTTGATATCCCCTGGTTACCAGGGGTAAATCGGACGATTTGGAGTATCGATGCAAAAGTTGAGTTTGCTGCAAAAGGTGACCCGGTTCTCGCTTCCTTGACCACACCAAAAGCACAGGCTGGTTTTATACAGCTCAGTCAAAATGCAGCATCTCCCGGGTATGGCCTGTCTTTTCTAAACGAAGGAAATACACCGCAAGCACAGTGGGCCATTCGTGAGGCACAGGGCGAACAAACACTCTATTATAACATTCAAATGCTGGTCGACCCCAAAAGCCTTGATCCTCAAATTAATGCAATGCCAGCGCTGAATAAGACGCGCAACGGTGCAGCTGAAAATGCAGCAGAGAAAGTGATTATAGAAGAAGCACATGCAAAAAGCGCAGATGCATTCAGCTTTACCCGTGAGCTGTTAAAAGCACTAAATCATGAAGATCCAAATCAAAATGTAAGATTAATTTTAAATAGCGGTGCCCCTAAAGAAGACCTTTTAATCGCGTTATTAAACCAAGCTGAAATCCCGGCGCAAAAAATTGGCGCGCTCAACTTAGAAGATGGCCGTCGCTACCAACAATTACAACCTTTAGTCGAAGTCTTTCAAGAGCAAGATGGCATTATCTCTTCACACCTTTTTGGTCCGTACAGTACGCAAGCCGTAAATCGCGACAACTTGTTACTTTGGGATCAAAGTGGCAAGGCATTACTCGAATTAACCGGCGGAAAAAACTCAACCGTCAGCTTTTCAATGATTAAACAAAATCAACCCGCATTATCGGTGATCATGGAAAAACCGGTCAATGAGCATCTATTTAACTTTTCAATTCACAGCCTGCCGATTGAGGATCAGTCCGTCTTTAAGGGTATTTTAATGATCCCCTTAGGTGTATTAGTGGTTGTATTAATGCGTGTTTTAATCGGTATTAAAACATCTGGTACCTTTATGCCGGTTTTAATCGCCATGGCCTTTATCCAAACTAGCCTGATCACCGGATTAATCGGTTTTATTTTACTGGTTACCGTGGGTTTGTTTATTCGCTCG
The DNA here is from genome assembly GCA_047632875.1 of Psychromonas sp. Classification (GTDB taxonomy): domain Bacteria; phylum Pseudomonadota; class Gammaproteobacteria; order Enterobacterales; family Psychromonadaceae; genus Psychromonas. The sequence continues at coordinate 3,521 of JBLIEH010000019.1, forward strand.
TACCTGTCGCACCTTAACCTGCTGCTGGTCTCTCGAATATCGGCCGTGATTATTATGGTTATTCTTCTGATTGCGCTGTTTGGCGTCCTTTCATACAAACTGGGACTGAGCGAAGGCCTTAAAATCACTTTCTTCCCGATGATTATCCTTTCCTGGACGATTGAACGTATGTCTGTACTGTGGGAAGAAGAAGGTATGAAAGAAGTAGTGACACAAGGTGGCGGCAGTTTAATTGTCGCCGTGCTCGCCTATTTTATGATGAGTAATGAAGTTACCCGTCATTTAATGTTTAACTTTATCGGCTTACAGTTTGTGGTGATGGCCTTAGTATTATTACTGGGCAGTTACACAGGATACCGTTTGTTAGAGTTGCGCCGCTTTAAGCCTTTAGTCGATAAGGAATAAAAGATGTTTTTTGTCAGTCCTTTTAAGCTAAGAGATAAAGGGGTCATGGGAATGAACCAGCGTAATAGTGGTTATATCGGCCGCTATAACCCGCGTAAATTATACCCCTTAGTTGATAACAAACTGCAAACCAAAATCATTGCGCATGCGGCCAATGTCACCACACCGGCTTTATTAGGTGTGATTTCAATGCAGGCGGAAGTGGGCCATGTTGAAAACCATATCAAAGATGCGCCAGGCTTTGTGATTAAACCCGCGAGAGGCAGTGGTGGTAAGGGCATTTTTGTTATCACCAAAATCGAACATGGCCGCTATTATAAAGCTAACGGTAAAGAAGAAACGCTTTCTGAAATTAAACGTCATGTCACCGATATACTGGCAGGCTTATTCAGTTTAGGGGGCAGCGCAGACGTTGCTGTGGTTGAAGCCTTGATCCAATTTGATAATGCCTTTGACGGTTTTAGTTTTGAAGGCGTACCCGATGTGCGGGTGATTGTCTTCAAAGGTTTTCCGGTGATGGCAATGATGCGCCTTTCCACTGCAGCATCCGATGGTAAGGCCAATCTGCATCAGGGTGCGGTGGGTGTGGGAGTCGATATTGTCAATGGCAAAGCATTACACGCGGTACAATTTGACCGGCCGGTTAAGTATCATCCGGATACCAATAAAGAACTGGCGCTTTTAGAGGTACCCAGATGGGATCGACTGATCTATCTGGCAGCAAGCTGTTATGAAATGACAGGAATGGGCTACTTAGGGACAGATATGGTATTGGATCGTGATATAGGCCCGATGCTATTGGAGCTAAACGCACGCCCGGGTCTGGCCATTCAGATAGCCAATGGCCAGGGCATACTGCCACGCTTAAAGCTAATCGAAAGCCTGGGTGATACTAGCGCAATGGATGTAGAAGCAAGGATCGCATTTTCTAAAAAACATTTCTGCCAATAAATTCAATGACTCCTATTCCCCCCCCATAGCGCCTAGGGGGATTAGGTTAACTAACCTCAACTCGGGATAATGAAAGCGTAATATCATACCAAATCCATTAATTTCCTGCTCATTTATGCTGGTTAAAACACATGCTAGCTTCGTTATTAATTTTATAATTAGAACAACTAGTTACTGCAATTAATGCCTTGCTTTCATGGGTTTTTCCAGCGCCTAAATAGATCACCTAATTAGTGGAATTGGTATTATTTAATATCATATTGTTACACTTTTATATTATACAGTGCCGTTAGTTTTGAGTAGTTCAAGGCAAATCATCTAGCAATAGCGTGCTATTGCTAGATGATTTAACACAGAAATACGCGGAAATAACGGTATTGTATCGTTTTGCTTATCCCAAGCTGAGGTTAATCATAAACGTCGAACCTCTGCAACATCTTTTAATTGTTTGAGTTTATTTTGTATCTTGGCAATGTTATTACTGCTATGTATTTCTAAATTAAGATCAATAATGGCAGTCTGAGTTTTAATATTACTCATACTATTAACCCCCAATACATTCACTTTTTCATTCGATAATAAGGTGGTGATATCTTTTAACAAACCGCTGCGATCTAAGGCATCCAGACGCAGTGTTAATGAATAACCTGACGAGTTAGCATCCCCCCAGGAAGCTTCAATCATCCTTTCCGGGTGCGCCTCTCGCAAGTCGGCCAATTGTTCACATGCCTTACGATGTACTGAAACTCCCCGCCCTTGAGTGATATACCCCTCAATAGGCTCACCGGGAATTGGCTGGCAACAACGGGCAACACTGTGTAATAAATTACTTTCGCCCTGGATGGTAATATTATTACCAACAGGTTTGCTTACAAACGCACTACTGCGTTTCTCTAATGCTGCTAACGCCGCCTTGTCTTGCTCTGCTAATGTTTGTTGGTGGTGGTAATCATCTAAAAAGTTGAGCAGCTGATTAATACGCAAATCACCATTGCCAACACCGGCGAAAATATCCTCCACAGAACTGACATTAAAACGGGCTATTGCGGGTGGAAGATCACTTAATTTCAGCTTTAGTTTGACCAGTTCATTTTCTAAAAACTCACGTCCCGCCTGTATATTTTTATCACGATCCTGTTTTCTAAACCACGATGCAACTTTATTTCTGGCGCGCGGGGCATTGATATAACCTAAATTAGGATTGAGCCAATCTCGACTTGGATTAGGTTCTTTTTGAGTGAGAATTTCAACCTGATCACCGGTTTTTAAGTGATAAGTGAAAGGCACAATATGGTCAGCGACTTTAGCGCCAATACAGCGGTGTCCTACCTGACTGTGTATGTAATAGGCAAAATCAAGGGGTGTCGCACCCGCGGGCATATCAATCACTTCGCCTTTGGGGGTAAAAACATAAACACGATCATCAAAAACTTGACTGCGGATTTCATCAACCAAGTCCTCACTGTCGGCAATATCCTCTTGCCAAGCGAGTATTTTACGCAGCCAGGCTATTTTCTCTTCATATCCACTGGAGGCCTTTCCGCCAGCACTGCCCTCTTTGTATTTCCAATGAGCGGCCACCCCCAATTCGGAATCTTCATGCATTTTCTGGGTACGTATTTGCACCTCAACCGCTTTGCCTTCCGGCCCTAATACCACGGTATGAATAGATTGGTAGCCGTTAGCTTTAGGATTGGCGATGTAATCATCAAATTCACTGGGAATATGGTGCCACTGAGTATGAATTGCACCTAAAGCGGCATAACAATCCTGCAGTTTTTCAACCACCACCCGCACCGCGCGGACGTCATAAAGATCTTCAAACTGTAAATTCTTTTTCTGCATTTTACGATAAATGCTATAGATGTGTTTGGGACGCCCGTAGGCCGTGCCTTTAACATGCATCTCCTGGAGAGAGTCTTTTACTGTATCAACAAAATTTTGAATATAATGTTCACGATCAATGCGCTTTTCATCCAGCTGTTTAGCTATTTTCTTATAAATTTCTGGCTCTAAATAACGAAAAGATAAATCTTCGAGTTCCCATTTCAACTGTCCAATGCCTAAACGGTTTGCCAGCGGGGCATAAATCGAGGATATTTCACTAGCGACTAAAAGCCTTTTATTCTTATCTGCACTTTTTATCTGCCGTAAATAACAGATTCGTTCAGCAAGTTTAATAACGACGGCGCGGACATCCTCGACCATCGCCAGTAACATATTACGCAAATTATCCACTTGTACGGCATTGTTACTCTGTCCACCCTGATTTTGTAATGCACGAATACCTTCCATATCCGTTGCCCCCTTAACCAGCTTGGCAACACGTTTAGGCCACCATTCATTAACTTGTTCTTGACTGATAATCTGATGGTCAAGCAGGGGAAAGATCAGTGCCGCATTTAAGGTGTCCATGTCCATGTTTAAAGTGACCAGGATCTCAACCATCTCAGTCCCTAACTCCAACAAGCTATGCTGCTCACTGTTCAGGCATAAAGCGATAATTTTTTCGTAATTGTCTAATAATTTATTTTGATCCGAGCTACTTAAGCCTAACGTAGTGACCCATTTTTTAGGGTTGTTTTGTGCGGTTTGATAAAAATGTGTATCTCTGACTGAAACCATTAAACGAAACTCCAAAAAATTTAAAATAAATCTAACCAGTAAACAATGCCATCGATTCCATATGAGCTGTTTGTGGGAACATATCCAACAAGCCTAATTTATCCAGTTTATAACCTTTATCAAGCAACACCTGACTATCCCGGGCTAGGGTCAGCGGATCACAGGATACATATAAGATATGCGATGGTTTTTTTTGTGCGATAAAAGCCAAACAATCCAACGCGCCTGCACGTGCCGGATCCAATAAAACCTTATTAAAGCTTTGTTTAGCCCATTCCTGCTGGATAAGATTTTCGCCGCTTAAATCGGCTTGATAAAACCTCGCATTGTGTACATTATTTAATTGTGCATTTACCAATGCACGATCCACCATTTGTTGAACCCCTTCAATACCCACAACAGATTCAACCTGACGCGCGATCGGTAAAGTGAAATTACCTAAACCACAGAAAAGATCCAGTACAGAGTCGGTCTTTTCTAAAGCGAGCCACTGCAAAGCTTGACTGACCATTTTTTTATTAATATTGCTATTTACTTGTAAAAAATCGTTAGGTGTAAAACTCAGTGTACAATCCCATTCGGGTAAGTGGTAACTTAGCTGCGCTTCGCCAGCCAAACAAACCGATTGGTTAGAGGATGCCTGTCCAAAAAAGTTCACATTTTGTTGCTCGGAAAAAGCCGTTATTAGTTTTAAATCCGGGCTGGTTAAGGTTTTCATATGGCGCAATAAAACCACCGCACCTTGGTCTGAATAAAGCAGCTCAACATGGCCTAAATCTGCTTTGCCGTGTAAGCTATTTAATAATATTTTAAGCGGTACAATTAAGCACTCTAATGCCGGTAATAATACCGGGCAAACTTTTTGATCGATAAGGTCATTACTTTGGGCGCGCCTAAAACCCATTTGTAACTGTTTCTTTTTTTTATCAAATTGTAAACCAAAACGTGCCGTACGACGATATCCCCATGCCTTATCGGCGATCGGTTCTTCAAGTTGTTGCGGCACCTGTTTAGCAAAGCGTTTAAATAAAGACAATAAACCATCTGATTTAATCTCGATCTGCGCTGCTTGGTTTAGATGCTGCAGATCACAACCCCCACACTCCTGATAATGAGGGCAAGCGGCAGTAATTCTTAATTCACTGGCCTTGATAATCTTTTTAATCTTAGCTTTGCTATAGCGTTTTTTACTTTCTACAATTTGCACCTCAAGTAATTCACCTGCAAGCGCCCCATCAATAAAAAGAGGTTTATTCTGAAAATAGGCTAAACCACGTCCCCGGTGATCTAACTTTTCCACTTTTATATTTTTTAAAATGTGATTTTTTATACTATTTGTGGGTGATGCTTTAAAGAACTGGGCCATAAATGATTCACAGGTTAAGTAAGCTATGCGATCATAGCCTGATATTTATCGATAAACCTATTGTCACACAATGAAAAATAAAAGCATTCATTTATAGAAAATTGATTAATGAAGTGATTCTATTTTGCTCTTACCACTAATTTAGAAATATAACCTATGACAAAATACGGACTTCGAGCACAAGTTATTGCCTTTACTATTCTACCGACTATTTTGATCGGCGGTATATTAGCGAGTTACTTTTCGTTTCATCGTTATCATCAAGCGAATGATTTTTTGATCAATCGCGCCATTAATATCAGCGAGCCGCTGGCGATCGCCAGCGAATACGGTATACAAGATGAAACCAGAACCATCTTAAGGCGTCTGATTGGTTCAACACACCGTAAAAACAGCCCGATGATTAAAAGTATCGCTATTTTTGATACAAAAAACCAACTTTTTGTGACCAGTAATTACCATCGTGACTTTGATATGTTACGACTCAAAAATGATCAACAAATTTCAATGTTAAGCGAAGTTGAGCACAACCAGGACAGCATCATTATTCGCAGCCCAATCGTTGATGAAAGTAATTTTTTAGAATATCAGTCAAGCTTTGAGCAAACTCCAAAAATTGTTGGTTATGTCGCGCTGGAAGTGAATACAGATCAAATTGAACTGCTACTTTACCGTGATACCGCTTTGTCATTTGGGGTGGTTTTATTGGGCATATTAGGCAGTTTACTGCTTGCGTTGAGACAAGCAAAACGCATCACCGGCCCCATTTCGTCAATGGTCTCTGTGGTTGATAAAATCAGTCTAGGACGCTTAAATTCACGCGTAGAAGGCGACTATTCTGGCGAGATTGCCTCATTACAATTGGGTATTAATGAGATGGCGGTGGCGATGTCCAAACACCATGAAGAGATGCAGGAGAGCATTGATTTGGCCACCAGTGAGTTAAGAGAAACACTGGATCAAATGGAAATACAGAATATTGAGCTTGATATAACCAAAAAAGAGGCACAACAAGCGGCACTGGTTAAATCTGAGTTTTTAGCCAATATGAGTCATGAATTACGCACACCGCTCAATGGTGTGATCGGATTTGCCAGACAACTGTTAAAAACCCAACTCACCACAAATCAAATTGATTACCTGCAGACCATCGAACGTTCAGCCGGAAATCTCCTTAATATCATCAATGATATTCTTGATTTTTCTAAATTAGAGGCGGGTAAACTAACCCTGGAGCACATTCCCTTTGATTTTCGAGACTGCATCGATGAGACGATGCATCTGCTTGCCCCCAGTGCCCATGAGAAAAACCTTGAACTGAGTATAATAGTTGAGCCTGAAGTACCCTATGAAGTCTTTGGCGATGCCATGCGTTTGCAGCAAATTTTGACCAATTTAATTGGCAATGCGATTAAGTTTACCGAAAAAGGTAATATTGAAATACAAATTCAACGCATTACAGAAGAGACAGATAAAGATAATTTAGTCACGCTTAAAATAAAAATTTCAGATTCTGGGATCGGCATTTCAAGAACACAACAAGCACAATTATTTAAAGCCTTTGGTCAGGCGGATACCAGTATCACCCGTCAATATGGCGGGACTGGATTAGGTTTAGTGATTACTCAGAAACTGGTCGAAGAGATGCAGGGACAGATCGAATTAATGTCCGTTCCTGAGCAAGGCTCTACTTTCTGCTTTACTATTGTTATCGAAAAAAGCGCCAGAGTAGCATTAAGCAATATAGCCCTGAGTAGTTTGCAAAAACAGCGGGTATTAGTTTATGAAACCAATGAGTATGCCGCACGCGCCTGCACACAACTGCTCAGTCAATGGGAAAGCGAGCCTTCATTAGCAAAAACTGAGCAACAATGGCAGCAATTATTAAATAAAGGTTACGACAGCATTGTTATCGGATGTAGCCACTGTGAGAACTTGCAGCCTCTTCTGAAGCATATCGAACAAGCCAAGCCATTTAGCGATAATGTTATAATACTGGTCAATTCTAGCGACCCAAGCATTTATGAAACATTGATGGCGACGGGCGTTAGCCACTGTTTAAGTAAGCCAATAAATCACAAAAGTTTCGCTAATGCCCTTGTTTCAGATAAAACAGCGCCTAATACAAGCATACGCCATCACCCCTTACCGGTCTTTATACGTAAAGATATCAATGTCATGGCAGTGGATGATAACCCGGCTAATTTAAAACTTATTTCAGTCATGCTGGCGGATCGCGCCAACCATGTAACAACCTGCATTAATGGTCAACAAGCCGTTGAACAATCTAAAGCCCATCACTTTGATCTTATTTTTATGGACATCCAAATGCCGGTATTAGACGGTATTAGTGCCTGCCTGCAAATCAAAGCGGGAGAAATCAATGATAAGACCCCGATTATTGCCGTGACGGCGCACGTATTACCAGGCGAAAAAGAACAGTTTTTACTCCAGGGTATGGATGATTGTCTGGCTAAACCCATTGATGAAATTGCCCTGCAGAAGATGATTAATAAATGGACTCCTCACGCCAAGGTGATGCGCAGCAAATCCTCACTGCCCAGATTAACCCCGAGTCTTAAATTTGTGCCTAAAAATCCCTCTTTCGATTGGTCGCTTGCTCTGCAACAGTCCGCCGGCAAAGAAGATCTTGCCAGGGAATTGCTGGGCATGTTAATTAATGAGTTTGCGGAGATAAAAATTCAGGCTAATAAAGCACTGCACAAAGAGGTTGATACTCTGCACTTCGCCCAACTTATTCACAAATTTCATGGCGGCTGCAGTTATAGCGGGGTACCTAAACTTAAAAAGATTGCCGCTCTTATTGAGAATGAGTTAAAACAAGGTATAACAGCGGATCGATTAGAGCCGGAGTTACTTGAGCTGTTAGATGAGCTGGAGAACGTTGAACAGCAGGCAAAAAAACATTTAGTTTAGAAAGCCTAGGGACAATGATAACTTATGTCGGTTGCCACTCGTCTTCTCTCTGTGTAGTGCGCAGCGCCTCTTTACCCTCAGAGGCAGTACCTTTAAAGCTTTTTACAAATAATGCACCACGCACACTTCATTAAACTGCGAAACGTTGTTTTGTGTTTCCTTCTTCATCAACAGAGTTAAAGAAGGAAACACAAAACAGTAATTAGCTTGGTAACCACTATTTTAATCACTCCTCTGTGGTAATAGCTTTAAGTTTGTTACAAAAAATACACCGCAGAGCGCACGCACACTTCATCAGACTGCGAAACGTTGTTTCGATTCTTCTTCATCTACAGAGTTAAAGGAGGAAAATACAAAACAATAATTAGCTTGGTAACCACTATTTTAGTCATTACTCCGTGTAGCGCGTAGCACCTCTGTGTCCTCGGTGGTAGTGTCTTTAATATCTTTACAAAAAAACACTTCATAATGAAAATAAATGTTCGTATTTAAGTCTGCTAGATAATAAATGGCAAAAAGCCCCACTTCGGCACAACCAAAGTGGGGCTTTAAATTTCAAGCAAAGATAGAAATCGGAACCTTATACGTAAAACTTACTCTTTTACGTAAATAACTTCCATCGTCTCATCATCTTCACTCCAGTCATCATCATCGGCGTCAAGCTCTTCTATTGCTGACTGATGATAATCATCCCACTGGAATTCAACCTGTTGACGCTCTTCTTCCGGTGTAAATTCAGCCGGTAACTCTTCTAAATATTCAACAACATCGCGACAAACGTTATTTGTCCCGGTTTTTGAAATCGCAGCCACTTTATAAACAGGTCCATCCCATTCAAGCGCTTCTTTAACACGCTGCATAACGACTTCAGCTTCATCTTCTAACAGAAGATCGGTTTTGTTAAATACTAACCAACGCGGTTTAGAAGCAAGTTTAGGGCTGTGTTTTTTAAGCTCGTCGATAATAACCAGTGCATTTTCTGCCGGATCACTGCCATCTGCAGGCAGTAAATCAATCGTATGCAATAATACACGGCAACGCTCTAAATGACGCAGGAAACGCGCACCAAGGCCAGCACCATCAGATGCTCCTTCGATTAAGCCGGGAATATCTGCAATTACAAAACTGCGTCCATAGCCCATACTGACTACACCCAAATTTGGCACTAAGGTCGTAAACGGATAATCTGCCACTTTTGGTTTTGCCGCTGAAACACTGCGGATAAAAGTTGATTTACCGGCATTAGGCAAACCCAGCATGCCAACATCGGCAAGCAACAATAGTTCCAGAAGCAGGTTACGCACTTCACCAGGAGTACCATCTGTCTTTTGACGAGGGGCACGGTTAGTACTGCTTTTAAAACGCGCATTGCCTAAACCGTGGAAGCCGCCTTTGGCAACCATTAGTTTTTGTCCATCACGCGTTAAATCGCCAAGCACTTCCCCGGTATCAGCATCACGACAGCGTGTTCCGACCGGTACTTTAATAATTTTATCTTGACCACGAGATCCGGTACAGTCTCGGGTTTGACCATTTTCGCCACGTTCAGCATCGTAAAAACGCACAAAACGAAAGTCGACCAGGGTATTTAAATTTTCATCTGCCTGCAGGTAAACGTCACCGCCATCACCGCCATCGCCGCCATTTGGGCCGCCACGCGGGATATATTTTTCTGTACGGAAGCCGATACAGCCGTTGCCACCATCTCCGGCATCAACCTTTATTTTTGCTTCGTCAACAAACTTCATTCCAACCTCCAAGAAACCAACTCCATCGTTGGCTTGTATAAACTATAATTATACTTATTTCTATTGAACATAGATCACATTTTTAAATGTAAATAGAAATAAGTACAGTGCAAAATATTATTTAAGGTAAAAAAAAACCCCGCATCAGCGAGGCTTTTAAAATTCTTTCGTCAAGCCTGAAATTATTCAGCTACGATAGTAATGAAGCTACGCATCTTTGGACCTTTCTTTTCAAACTTAACTACACCTGTAGCTTTAGCAAAAAGAGTATGGTCTTTACCGATACCAACATTAATACCAGCGTGGAAT
>JBLIEH010000020.1:0-13623 GCA_047632875.1 Psychromonas sp.
AGCCCCGAATTGATTAAACTCGCGGTTGTTACTTGGCTGCTGCTGTTTTTAATGAATTGGTTAAAAGTAGAAAGCTTTTTACGAGAAAACCTTATTTTATATACGGGGTACTTAATTCTTGGCTGGTATCTGCTTCATCGCGATAATGCAAAGGAACTCAAATATTGGTTGATTGCCGGTGTTTCTATGTTGCTGCTGAACTTTTTTGGATCATGGCAGTTGGCGATTGATAGCGGTCAATACAGAAGTTTTTATATGGGCTATAAAACCTTAAATACGGTATTAATCGCTGTCATGCTGTTTGTGCTCGCACAAAGCTATGCAGATAAGATCCAGGGTAAACTGCGTATACTGATCTCTATTATTGCAAAATATAGCCTGGGTATTTATTTATTACATCCCTTATTACTGATCCCGGTGCGTAATTTAGATAATGGTTATTACTCCTGGTTTGGCTCAAATTGGCTAGCGATCCCTATTATTACCCTATTGGTCATGTTTCTGTCATTATTATGTACATTGTTATTAGTGAAAATCCCGGTTTTTAACCGCTTAGTGCCTTAATACCAAAAGAACTAAAAACAGGATCAGTATTGCCGGTTAAAATCAAGGCTATCTGCGTTATTGCATTCTTACCTAGCAATCACTATCCATAAAATTTACTATTAACAGGGCCTGATAAAAGGTCTGTTCTAGCAGGCCCTTTTATTGCGTTATTGTCAGTCATTTTTTAAAGTAAGGTTTTGTAAATGAAATATTTTTTAGGCATTTTTTTACGTGGTTTGGCAATGGGGGCTGCAGATGTTGTACCCGGTGTTTCCGGGGGAACGATTGCATTTATTACCGGTATTTACTCTGAGTTATTACATAGTCTCAGTCGCTTTAATCTGCAATTTATTGCAACATTAAAAAATCAAGGGTTTAAAGCTGCGTGGAAGCATATCAACGGACATTTTTTACTGAGTCTGGGGTTAGGTATTATCGTCAGTATCCTCTCTTTAGCGCGAATTGTGACTTATTTGCTAGATGCTCACCCCTTATTAGTCTGGTCTTTTTTCTTTGGTCTTATTCTTGCCTCCAGTATTTTTGTATTACGGCAAATGCAGGGTTGGACACTTGGGAGCATTATCTTATTGGCCGCAGGCATTGCGCTAGCGGTTGCAGTCGGGCAGCTGCGTCCTGCTGAGGTGGTTGCCAGTAATGCTTATATATTTATGGCGGGTGCGATTGCGATATGCGCAATGATATTACCGGGTATTTCAGGGAGTTTTATTCTTTTACTGCTGGGTGTTTACAGCCACGTATTAGGGGCAGTCAAGGCACTGGATGTGACAACGCTTCTGTTATTTGGCAGTGGTTGTATTGTCGGCTTATTGAGTTTCGTGAGGATTTTGACCTGGTTACTGGATCATTATCGTCAAAGTGTTCTTGCTCTGTTAGCGGGATTTATTGCCGGCTCTTTATATCTGGTGTGGCCCTGGAAAGAGGTTTTAGCTGTGTACACCGACTCCCACGGGATGGAAAAACCACTGACTCAAGCGAATATTCTACCGGCTAAGTTTGAGCTGCTCACCGGCCACTCCTCACAGCTTTTTGCCTGTATATTGTTAATGATTTTAGGTTTGCTGGTGGTTTTTGCACTGGATAAATTTGGAAAGGAAAAACCCTAAACAGGCCCTAGTGCTCCAAAAGTAAAAAAACGGTTAAATTTATTTGACCGTTTTTTTATAAAAGCTCGTCATTTCTTTAGTTATTGAGCTAAAAATAATGTTGATTTAACCACAGGTGACAGGCAATGCCAGCGACATAACCGAGCAGAATAACCGGTGACCAGCGTAAGTGTCCGACAAAGGTATAACTGCCGCGTGCATGACCCATCAGTGCAACCCCTGCTGCCGAGCCGATGGATAACAAACTGCCGCCGATACCGGCGGTTAGTGTCACCAATAACCATTGCCCTAAGGCCATATCGGGTTGCATGGTTAACACCGCAAACATCACCGGGATGTTGTCGATAACCGCACTCAATAACCCCACGGCAATATTGGCATAAGTAGGATCCCACTGGGTATACATAAGAGTCGAGACCAGTTCCAGGTAACCTATATAACCCAAACCGCCGACACACATCACCACGCCATAAAAGAATAACAGCGTATCCCACTCGGCTTGAGCGATACGGTTAAACACATCAAAAGGCACAATATTGCCCAGATCATGCAATTTTTTTTCGTCGCCAATGGCAACTGCGCAGGCTCTTTTTTTGGCAATACTTGAGGCTAATGTTTGACGTAAAAAATAGCCGAAAAATTGTAAATACCCTAAGCCCATCATCATGCCCAATACGGGCGGAAGATTAAATAAACTAAAGCTTGCGACGGCGGTCGAAATAGTAAATAAAAACAGTGCGATGATCCGTTTTGCGCCGCGCTTTACTTCCACTCGCTCGGACATATCACTGATTGGCCCCTTACCAACAAAGAATGACATGATTAATGCCGGTATTATAAAACTGACCAGAGAGGGGATGAATAAGACTAAAAACTGATCAAATGCCACTAGCCCTTTTTGCCAAACCATCAGTGTGGTTATATCACCAAAAGGGCTGAATGCACCCCCTGCATTGGCTGCCACCACTATGTTGATACAGGCAATATTGATAAACTGCTTTTTTCCGGGAGCCACTTTGATAACCACAGCGCACATCAGCAATGCCGTGGTTAAGTTATCGGCAATGGGAGAAATGAAAAAGGCTAATATGCCCGTAAGCCAGAATAAACTGCGATAGGATAAACGTTTATGGACTATCCAGCTGCGCAGAGCATCAAACAAACGACGCTCTTCCATGGCGTTGATATAGGTCATAGCGACCAATAAAAACAGCAATAATTCGGAATATTCCAGGAGGTTATGACGAAATGCCTGCTGCACCGTTTCAGCACCGGGGGTACCATAAGCATGCCAGCCAATCGCCAGCCAAATTAATCCAGCGGCAACTAACACGGGTTTCGATTTTCGCAGTTGCAGCACTTCTTCGCCTGCCACTAACAGATACGCGATAACAAAGATAACAAGTGCAAACCAGGCAACGGGTGTGCCCACCATAGAGGTTGTGGATTGGCTGGCTAGCGCGTTAACACTCGATAGAGATAAAATTAAAGTAAATAGGGTTTTAAATTTCACTGTACTCTCCTGATTGCCAATGAGTTAAATTTTCTTTATTAATGTCTTCACGAGCTTAAGCTGTGCCTTGGGTTTTAAGCGTTAAAAGCGGCTCGCAAATAAAAACAGTTCATCAGTTTTGCGTTCTGCTATATAGACCAATAAACACTACACTATCTAGTGTTGCGCTCTGCTATATAGACCAATAAAACACCCACTATCTAGTGTTGCGTTCTGCTATATAGAGCAACAAAACACCCACTATCTAGTGTTGCGTTCTGCTATATAGAGCAACAAAACATCCCACTATCGCAAACTTTTAGGGGCTATTTGTTTTTTTGAAAAATAGACCGGATAAAAGTTAAATATTTCCGGGTAATGTTTTTTTACCATCTTGTTGAATCTGCCATCTGCCCGGATTTTTTTTAAATATGTATTAAAGGCCTGGCGTAATTTTGGTGAGCTTTTTGGAAAAACCACCGCCATTCTCTGCGCTTCTGAAATCGGACCAATCGCTTTAATTGCACCTGACCAGGTAGCAAGGGCTGTAAGGCCATCAACCACATCCACCAAAGTCGTTTCAGCACTATTTTTAATAATTGATAGCACCATCTCATCTGGTCTTTGATCATAGCGGGAGTCTAAAATCTGCGCCCCGGTTGCTTTTAAATGGTATAGGGCGGGATCCAGTGAAGAGTGTTTTCTCCCTAGGACTTCGCGGCCATTGAGTTGTTTTTTCACCTGTTCTATATCTTCGAGGATGGAGCCACTAGGAATAATAGGCTGCAGAGTAGAATCCGAACGGGCAAATAACCAGATCCCGGCAGGGAAATAGTCATCTGAAAAATCCACTATATTTTTGCGCCAATCCAGGATAGTCACACCATCAGCGATCAGATCTCCTTGAATCTTTTCTTGCTTGCCAAACACTATCTTATGATCAGTATATTGTGCATTTTGACCCGTTAATAAGCCATACACGTTATCACTTCTGCCGATAACAAATTGGTATTCGACACCAAGATAAACAGCAAAACCGCGTATTATATCAACATCTAAACCACCTTCATTCAATTTTCCGTCTGCCGGCGATATCGTTACAAAATTGGCATAGGGGATACCAATATGCCGTAATACTCCCGCGGCTTTAACTTCTTGCAAATCCCTCGCGACAACCTTGTCTGCTATGAGAATGAGGCAACTTAACAATACTATTTGTAAGAGACTCATCATTTTTATATTTAATCCCATCTATCTTCCTTGAGTGGTCATTAATCATCGTTTTTTATCTACTCTTAGCGGCGCATTAAAGAAATAAAAAACGCTGCAGAGCTATTTATAAATATTTTATTCTAACTTGATAGAACCTTTTTACGCGTGTTTAGTCGTTTCTTTTGTGAGTTTTATCCTTTTAATTTTCAATTAGGTGCCCTATTAAGTTGCAACAACTGCTTTGGGAAAATATTTTTCGCTTCCATAATCAGTTCGCTATAGAATTTAAGCTTTTTTAGTTAAAATTTAACGGGGTTAATTTTCCAAATGCTCCTGTAGATTTTTAAGCATTTGCGCTGTTGCTCCCCAAATTAATCTATTTTGGTAGGGAATACAGTAAGTGAAGTGACGCTTTTTATTGGCAAATAAATGTTGTTTATAATAATTATTGACATCTAACAGGTAGGAAAGCGGCACTTCAAAAACGCTGCGAACTTCCTGCTGATCAATCAAGATAGTATGGTCATCATCGACAAAACCAATAAAAGGGCTGATTTCAAATCCACTTATTGTCGGCAGATTAGGCAATGAACCCAAAAGACTTACCTGGCGCTGTAAAATACCGATCTCTTCTTCTGTTTCACGCAGGGCAGTTTGCTGTAAAGAATGATCCGCTGCTTCATATCGGCCGCCAGGGAAACTAATTTGTCCCGGATGGTGACGTAAATGCAAAGCTCGCTCGGTAAATATTAGGTTTAGGCCATCCTGGCGTTTTATCAAAGGTAATAAAACGGCGGCTTTTTTTAACCCTCGTTTGTTTAAATGAAAGGGCACTTTATGCGCGTGCGGGTCAGAAAGGTTTTGCGCATTATGAAATAAAAAACGATTTAAAAATGTTTGTTTATCCATTCAAAAAAACCTGATAAATATTGAGTGTATTAATCATAACAGCAAATGACGGCTTGGCATAAAGTTACGGGAGGTGTTGATTATTTTAGCAATTATATTTTTAACAACCTGAAAAGGGCAAAAGAACACTTATTAAGCGCGTTGTTTACTGTGCCCTTGTCTTAGAGCGCGGCTGCTAAGCTCTGTTAGCCGGTGATTTGTCTGTTCAGGTTTTTTGTGGGGCCCCTTTGGATTAAATCACCATTAATTTTAAGCCTTTAATTTAACGGTTTTAGTGCCTTTTTAGCAATCAATAAGGCGCGTTTTGGAGCCGGGTGGCCTTCCACGGTTTTACTGGGATCTTTAGGATCTAAATAATCCTCTAAGGACTCATTGGTCATCCAGGCAGTGCTGCGCTGCTCGCCCGTTAAGGTATCGTTAATATCGGCAATACGGACATCTTCAAAACCACACTTTTCGACCCACAGCTTTAAGGCTTGTGCGCTGGGTAAAAACCAGATATTACGCATTTTTGCATATCTGTCCTGGGGCACTAACACCGCGTTTTTATCACCTTCAATCACTAAGGTTTCTAATACCAGTTCGCCGCCTTCGACCAACTGATCCTGCAGCTGGGTAATATGATCCATGGGCGATTTTCTGTGATATAAAACCCCCATTGAAAAGACCGTATCAAAAGCGCCTAACTTCGGCAGTTCCTGAATACCTAAAGGTAATAAATGTACATTTTGCTCTTTATTGGCAAAATGGCGCACGGCTTCAAACTGACATAAAAACAGGTCGCTGGGATCGATACCGACAACAAATTCGGCACCTTCACCGCGCATGCGCCACATATGATAACCGCTGCCGCAACCCACATCTAAGACATAACGGTATTTAAGCGGGCTAATATGCGGCAGGAGCCGATCCCATTTCCAATCACTGCGCCACTCGGTATCAATATGCACACCGTGAATAGTAAAAGGGCCTTTACGCCAGGGATGAAATTTTTGTAATAAATTTTCCAGTTTTTTGCTTTCACCGGGTGATATTTCACTTGCAGATCCTATCTCGACACGATCTTTAAGCTCGATATGCGTAGCTTTAATATCAGGGAATTTATTTAAGACCCGGATCCAACTGGCTAACTGGCCATGCACATGGGTATTTTCCCATTCATGTAATTGCTGTGGCAGAGTGCGTAACCAATGGCTTAAACGGTTTTTAGCGATGCTGCTGTAGAAGTTTGTAAAGTCGATCATGAAGAGCCTTGTGATGATGGTATAACCAGCGATTTTTATCTTCCCTCTTTAAAGGGTTATTTAATGCTTATTGTTAACCCTTATTAACTTTAAAGGTTATTTGATACTTATTGTTAACCCTTATTAACTTTAAAGTTTATTTGATACTTATTGTTAACCCTTATTAACTTTAAAGGTTATTTAATGCTTATTGTTAACCCTTATTAATTCAAAGGTTATTTAATGCTTATTGTTAACCCTTATTAACTTTAAAGGTTATTTAATGCTTATTGTTAACCCTTATTAACTTTAAAGGTTATTTGATACTTATTGTTAACCCTTATTAACTTTAAAGGTTATTTGATACTTATCGTTAACCCTTATTAACTCAAAGGTTATTTGATACTTATTGTTAACCCTTATTAACTTTAAAGGTTATTTGATACTTATTATTGAGCCGAAATTAAAATATTGGTACCAGAGATTGTTATGCTTAAATCCGGCTTGTTGTAAACGTGCATAATGCTGTTCAACAGTATCGGCGATTAAAACGTTATCCAGTGATGCGCGTTTCTGGCTGATCTCAAGTTCACTGTAACCCTGGCCGCGTTTAAAGTCTAAATGCAGGTCGATTAACAGCTGGTGGTTAAGCGCATCTTCAAAAACAAATTTTTCCGACAGGACCAAAACGCCGCCGGGTAACAAGCCGTTATAGATATTGGTGAGCAGGCTTAAACGTTTCTCCGGGGTCAAAAACTGCAGGGTAAAATTTAAGATCACCACGGAAGCATTTTCAATGTGGATATTGCAAATATCATCACATAATACTTTAACAGGCGTATCGGATTTATAAGCGTGGATATATTGCTCACAGCGTTCAACCATTTGCTGTGAGTTGTCCACGGCAATGATCTTGCATCCTTGTTTATTCAGTCCGCGGCGCATCGACAAGGTCGCGGCGCCAAGCGAGCAGCCTAAATCGTAGAGATTACTGTTTTCAACGGCGCAGCGTTCGGTGATCATAGCGATGCTGCTGATAATTTTTTCATAACCGGGCACCGAGCGTTTAATCATATCCGGGAATACCTGCACGACCTGCTCATCAAAACTAAATCCGTCGATCTGTGCGCGCTGTTTACTATAGATATTGTCCGTTTTACTCATGTTATTTTGCCCGTTAGTTATGCATGCCGAGATGTTGAGCGCGGTATTTTACTTAAAATAAAGCAGATGGTCATTTTTTTATTTAGCTGTGTTGCTATTAACTGTTTTCTTCTATAATGCCTGCATTATTTTTATATGATATTTAAAACAGGAATTGATAATGCGCACTATGTATTGTGGCGAAGTGACTGAAGCAGTCTTAGGTCAGGAAATTGAGTTAGTAGGTTGGGTTAACAAACAACGTGATTTAGGCGGTGTTATCTTTTTAGATATGCGTGATCGTGCCGGCATTGTACAAGTGTTTTTTGATGCTGATACCCCTCAAGCAACGGCGCTTGCTACTACGGTGCGTAACGAATTCTGTATCCAAATTAAAGGCTTAGTGCGTGCGCGTCCGGAAGGTCAAGTCAATAAAGATATGGTCACCGGTGGGATTGAGATCCTTGGGCTTGAACTGGAAATATTAAATCGCTCGGAGCCATTGCCCCTTGATAGCAACCAAAATAACAGTGAAGAGCAGCGTTTACGTTACCGTTACCTGGATTTACGTCGCCCGGAAATGGCTAAACGTATGCAGTTCCGCGCCAAAGTAAGCAGTTTTGTGCGTCGTTTCCTTGATGATCAGGGTTTTTTAGACGTTGAAACGCCTATCCTGACCAAAGCGACACCGGAAGGCGCGCGTGATTATTTAGTGCCAAGCCGAACCCACAAAGGGAAATTCTTTGCATTGCCGCAATCTCCACAGCTGTTTAAACAGTTATTAATGATGTCCGGTATGGATCGTTATTACCAAATCGTTAAATGTTTCCGTGATGAAGATTTACGTGCCGATCGCCAACCAGAATTTACCCAAATCGATATTGAAACCTCCTTTATGAACGCGGATCAGGTGATGGAAATCACCGAAGAGATGATTGTTAATCTTTTCAAAGAGATGCTAGATGTTGATCTAGGCGGCTTTCCTAAAATGACCTACGCAGAAGCAATGCGTCGTTTTGGCAGCGATAAACCGGATCTGCGTATCGATTTTGAACTGTTTGATGTTGCTGATTTAATGAAAGAAGTTGAATTTAACGTTTTCTCCGGGCCTGCAAATGATCCCGATAGCCGGGTTGCCGTTATCTGCGTACCGGGTGGCGCAAAACTGTCGCGTAAAAATATTGATGAATACGGCAAATTTGTGACTATCTACGGTGCTAAAGGCTTGGCATGGATGAAAGTGAATGAAGTAGCCAAAGGTTTACAGGGTGTACAATCACCGGTCGCTAAATTCTTAAATGAAGAAATTGTCACGGAATTACTCAGCCGTACTGGCGCCAAAGATGGCGACATCATATTATTTGGAGCCGATAAATCAAATATTGTCAGCGAAGCTATCGGTGCATTACGCCTTAAAGTGGCACAAGACTTAGGGTTGGTTAAAGATCAGTGGAAACCGCTTTGGGTTATCGACTTTCCGATGTTTGAACCCCTGGACGATGGCGCATTAACACCGCTGCATCATCCCTTTACGGCGCCGATTGATTTAACCGTTGAAGAGTTGGAAGCAAATCCTGTTGGCGCTATCTCCAATGCTTACGATATGGTCTTAAACGGCTGTGAACTCGGTGGCGGCAGTGTGCGTATCCATAAACAGGATATGCAGGCGGCTATTTTCCGCATTCTAAATATCAGCGATGAAGAAGCTGAAGATAAATTCGGGTTCTTATTAGAAGCCCTTAAATATGGTACGCCGCCCCATGCAGGTCTGGCATTTGGTTTAGACCGTTTGGTGATGTTAATGACCGGCACAAGCTCAATTCGTGACGTGATTGCTTTCCCTAAAACGGCCTCTGCTGCCTGTCCTTTAACCAATGCGCCAAGTTTTGCAAATCCGGCTGTCCTAGCTGAGTTAAACGTTGCCGTTGTTGCCGATCCAAAGAAAGTAACTGGCGAATAAAATAATCCTTTAGAAAAGTGATAAAGAATTAAGGAAAGGGGTAATGGCAGGAGCCATTGCCCCTTTTTTTTCCTATTAATTTAGCTTCAAGCCTTCCTGACTTTTAGCATTCCAGCTTCGATCCTTTCAGCCGAATTCGCTTTTATATCCCCGCCCTTATTTGGTGCAATAACAAAATAATTTAACACTCTTGGTGCCAACCTAAATACAAATAAAAACCCTAAGTTGCTGATAAAAAACAAATTAAATATTTGGCATTGTTTTTGCTTTATACCTAGCATGTTAATTACATATTGATTGTATGTGTTAGAGCTACGCCATGATTTGCTTGTTTGATGAATTTGGCTTGCACTGGGTGTTAGCAAACAAGATTGATTTTGTTGCATGCATACTCAGTATTTAAAATTATTAGGGATGGTTTTATGAAGAAAATAGACGTAACTGAACTTATTTTTGCCAGCAAAAAAGACAATGAATTATCCTGGCAGGCAATTGCAGATGCAGCAGGAATGTCTGTGGTCTGGACAACCTCAGCCTGTTTAGGCATGAACAGTTGTTCAGCCGAGGTAGCCGATAAACTGGTTGAATTTTTAAGCTTACCGGCAGAAGCCAAATCAGTACTAATGGAATATCCCACTAAAGAATGGGATAAATCAGTCCCGCAGGATCCATTAGTTTATCGATTATACGAAGTGGTTGGTGTATACGGAGAGACCTTAAAAGAAGTAATTCAAGAAAAATTTGGTGACGGTATTATGAGCGCTATCGATTTTTCCATGGACGTTGCAAAAGAAGAAAATCCTAAAGGCGATCGCGTTATTTTAACCCTGAATGGTAAATTTTTACCCTATAAAGCCTGGTAAATTTTCGTTGTTGATAGTCGCGTTGCCCAAGCAGGTATTTATAAAAATCTTTTTACCAATAAGCAAAAATCAGCTGTCGTCTGTGTCATTGAGATGCACATTTATTAAATAATTTAATCTTAAAAGTGAGAACTTAAATGTCTTATATTGAACCGAGTGAATTTGTCACCAAAATGGTTGATTCTGGTGAACAAAAAATATACATGTCGACTAAAGACACCCTTATTCGCGCATTCATGGCAGGGGCTATTTTAGGTTTAGCTGCCATTTTTGCAATAACGGTGGCAATAAAAACAGGCAGCCCAATATTAGGCGCATGTCTTTTCCCCGTTGGTTTTATTATGTTGTATTTAATGAAGTTTGACTTACTAACCGGTGTCTTTACGCTTGCGCCACTGGCGTTATTTGATAAACGCCCGGGGGTTACCTTTGGCGGTGTTATGCGCAATTGGGGATTGGTATTTCTTGGTAACTTTGCCGGCGCATTAACAACCGCTTTTTTAATGTCTTTTATTTTAACCTATGGTTATTCAACGGACGGTGGTGCTATCGCCGCTAAAGTAAGCAGTATTGGTGAATCAAGAACCTTAGGTTACCAAGCACATGGTGTCGGCGGTTGGGTAACTATCTTTATTCGCGGTATGTTGTGTAACTGGATGGTCTCAATGGGGGTTGTTGGCGCAATGATCTCAACTTCAGCGGGTGCTAAAATGGCTGCAATGTGGATGCCGGTTATGTTGTTCTTCTACATGGGATTTGAGCATTCAATTGTAAATATGTTTTTATTCCCCTTCTCTATGATTATGGGTGGTGACTTTACCGTGACTGATTACCTGTTATGGAACGAAGTACCTACTGTTCTTGGTAACATCGCAGGTGGCTTGTTATTTGTGGCTTTACCCTTGTATTACACCCATGTTAAGACATCACCAGTGCGTAAACTTGTTTAATAGAAACCTTTAATTAACACCTTTACAGCGCCAAAGTGGTATCACTTTGGCGCTTTTTTCTGAATATTAACCGTAAAACTATCCACTGAAAAACCATTTACAATCATACTCAATAAAAATGCCTCATAGATCAGGATGTAAATAATGAGCCAACCGTTAAGAGTTAGTATTGGGCAAGCAACCAACAAAGGTGTGAAAGAAATTAACCAGGACGCTATTGGTCATTTAATTCCCCAAGAGCCATTATTAAGCACCAAGGGCATTGTTTTAGCGATGGCCGATGGCATTAGTTCAAGTAAGGTGAGCCAAATAGCCAGCAATACCGCCGTTGCTAGTTTTATCGATGATTATTATTGTACTTCCGAGGCTTGGGCGGTTAAAACATCAGCACAAAAAGTCCTTAAGTCGATTAATTATTGGTTATATGCGCAAACCCTTAACAGCCCTTATCGTTTTGAAAGAGATAAAGGCTATATTGCTACTTTTAGCGCATTAGTGCTTAAATCTAATACAGCCCATTTATTTAACTCGGGTGATACCCGTATTTTCCGAGTTTTAGGTAACCAATTAGAACAATTAACTGAGGATCACCGCAGGGTTGTGTCGGCAGAGGTCAATTATTTAACGCGCGCCTTAGGTATTGAGCAAGTATTAGAGATTGATTATCACAATGAAACCATTGAAAAAGGAGATGTATTTCTTATTGCGACCGATGGGGTGTATGAATTTATCAGTCACCAGCAAATGTTGGACAGTATTGCTGACTCAGAAACCTTAGATATTGCAGCCCAACAGATCATCACACAAGCCATTTCCGCAGGAAGTGATGACAACCTCAGTATTCAAATTGTTCGTATTGAACATGTACCAGACTACCAACTAAGTGAAGTACAGCAGCATATTACTCTGTTGCCACTCCCGCCCAGATTAATGCCGAGAATGCAATTTGATGGTTATGAAATACTGCGTGAAATATATATCAGTAGCCGTAGCCATGTTTTTTTAGCGCTAGACAGTGAAAGCCAGCAAAGCGTAGTGATTAAAACGCCTTCAACAGAATTACGTAATAACAAAAAATATCTTGAAGGCTTTATGCTGGAAGAGTGGATAGCAAAGCGCCTTAATAATCCCCATGTCGCTAAAGCGATAGAGCCGACACGCAAGCGTCATTTTTTATATTTAGTGAGCGAATATATTGACGGTATTACCCTGACCCAATGGATGATTGATAACCCGAAACCAAGCATTAACCAAGTTAGAAATATTATCGAACAAACGGCAAAAGGATTGCAGGCGTTTCACCGACAAGAGATGGTCCATCAAGATTTGCGGCCCAATAATATTATGATCGATAGCAACAACATTGTTAAAATTATTGATTTTGGATCAACCTTTATTGCCGGTGTAACAGATATTAAAAATGAAGAAGCGGTGCGTGGCACGATGCGCTATTCAGCGCCGGAATACTTTTTAGGCGAAGTCGGCAGCCCGCGTTCGGATATATACGCATTAGCCGTTGTTACCTATCAAATGTTATCGGGGCGTTTTCCATACCATGCTGAAATAGCACAGGTTAGAAGCCTTTCTGCACAGCGTCGTTTAGTTTATAAAAGTTTAATTAATGATGATATCGAATTTCCAATCTGGATTGATGACACACTCCGTAAAGCATTAAACGTTGAACCGCTCAAACGTTACGCAGAGTTATCAGAATTTGTACATGATCTGCACCACCCAAATAAAGCTTTTATATCCCGCACTAGCAGGCCACTAATAGAACGTGATCCGGTTATGTTCTGGCAAGGTGTTAGTTTTATTTTACTGTTAATCATTGTTATTCAACTGGCCCTATAATATTTTAATAGACAATAAATGGTTGTACTGCAAGAAAATGGTCGCAGCCCTGAAATTATTAACCGAGTTTTTGCAAAGGAGAGGGTAAATGATTCTTGAAAAATTGAGCGCTAGTGAATTATTGATTGAGCTTGAGAAACTGAATCGTGATTTAGAAGCCCCCTGGAAAATTGAGGATGAAAAATTAAGTAAAACCTTTAAGTTTAAAAACTTTATCCAGGCATTTGCGTTTATGACCCAAAGTGCACTGTATGCGGAAAAGAAAAATCATCACCCCGAATGGTTTAATGTCTATAACAAAGTTGTTATTCAGTTAATTACTCATGACGTCGCGGGAATAAGTTTTA